>JANYDM010000091.1 GCA_025363575.1 Betaproteobacteria bacterium
TATCTGATCGCCGCCAAGCATCTGCACCGGACTGTCGGCACTGTGGAAGGCCTCGACGAGCAGACCGCCAGGAAAGTTGATTTTTTCACGCGCCAGTACATCGACGCGCTGTCGCCGAGCAATTTTGTGCTGACGAACCCCGAAGTGCTGCGTGAAACCGTTGCCTCGGGCGGACAAAACCTCGTCAAGGGCTTAAGCAATCTGCTCGAGGATCTTAATCACGGCGGCGGCAAGGTCAAAGTGAAAATGACGGACGCCTCCGCGTTTCAGGTTGGCGGCAATCTGGCCGCTACACCCGGCAAAGTTGTGTATCAGAACGAACTAATGCAACTTATTCAGTATTCCCCGTTGACGCCCCGGGTTTACCGGCGCCCTCTATTGATCCTGCCGCCGTGGATCAATAAGTTTTATATCCTCGACATGCGCGAAAAAAATTCTTTCGTACGCTGGGCGACAGAGCAGGGGCATACCGTTTTTATCGCGTCGTGGGTGAACCCGGATGCCACGTATGCAAAAAAGACGTTCGACGATTATTTGCTCGACGGCCCGCTTGCCGCGCTCGACGCGATTGAAAAAGCCACCGGCGAGCGCGAGATTGACGCGATCGGCTTTTGTCTCGGCGGCACGCTGCTCGCGTCCGCGCTCGGGTATATGGCCGCGAAGAAAGACGACCGCATCAAGAGCGCGACATTCCTGGCGAGCATGATCGATTTCGCCGACCCTGGTGAACTCGAGGTGTTTATCGACGACAAGCAGGTCACCGCGCTGGAGAAAAAAATGCGCGAGCGCGGTTACCTCGAGGGTTCGGAAATGGCTGCGACCTTCAACATGTTGCGCGCCAATGATCTGATCTGGTCGTTTGTCGTCAACAATTATTTGCTCGGCAAGCATCCATTCCCGTTCGATCTGCTGTTCTGGAACTCGGATTCGACGCGCATGCCGGCCGCGATGCACAGTTTCTATCTGCGCAATATGTATATCGAGAACCTGCTGCCGAAGCCCGGCGGCATTACGTTAAACGGCGTGCCAATCGATCTTTCCAAAGTGAAAGTCCCGATGTATTTCGCGTCGACGATCGAAGACCATATTGCGCCGTGGAAATCCACCTACGCGGGCGCACGGCTCTTCAAGAACAAAGTCCGTTTTGTGCTCGGCGGCTCGGGGCATATCGCCGGCATCATCAATCCGCCGGCGGCCAACAAGTATGGTTACTGGACCAACGACAAGTTGCCGGATTCGCCGCAGGAGTGGCTGGACAGCGCGACCCAGCAAGCCGGCTCTTGGTGGAGCGACTGGGCGAAATGGGTCGAGCAGCATGCGGGCAACAAGGTGTCCGCGCGCATCCCCGGCAAAGGCAAATTGAAAGCGATCGAAGACGCGCCTGGTTCCTATGTGAAGCAGCGGCTCGACGAGAAAAAGGCGGCAGCTTGATGCCGCGTGCTTAAGTTCGCAACCAAGCGCGGAACCTAACCGAGCGACTCTCTCAACCGGCCGAGTTCGCGCAGCCCCTTGATTGCGCGGCTGCCATACCATGATGCGAGTTCACCGTCGATGAGATGAACGCTGCAGCGCGCCACCCGCGGCAGCAGTTTTTGCACGACGCCGATATCGCGCGTCCGAAAGCGATACGGTTCACTGCTGAGGAAAACATGTTCGGCATCGGCCAGCATCGCGCCGTCGAGCTCGACCTCGGGGTAGCGAACGGGCGCGCTTGTTGGCAGCGTGTCCCAGCCAACAAGCGCGAGCGTGCGCGAAACGTAGGTGTCGCGCGAAACGGTCATCCACGGCTTGCGCCAGCTCAGATATAGCACGTTGCGGCGCGGCAGCGATGCGCACGCGGCAATCGCATCATCGTACGCGCGCGTGAACTCGGCGCACAACGCTTCGGCGTGCGCCTCACGCCGAAAAACTCCGCCGAGCAGCCGATATAGCACGAGATTGTCGAGCGGCGCGAGTGGGTGCGTGACGACGACATGCGGCACAAATCGCGACAGCTCGTCGACGACCGGCTTGTCGTTTTCATCGATGTTGACAATCACATGCGTCGGCGCGAGTGCGCGCACGCGCGCGACATCAACCGATTTGGTGCCGCCGACTTTCGGGATTGTAAGTACCGCCGCGCGTGGATGAATGCAAAAACCGGTACGCCCGACCAGCGGGCCGGCGAGATCAAGATCGCACAACAATTCAGTGATGCTCGGTACCAGCGATACGATGCGCGGCGGCGCGGTCACCGCAGCATGACGCTTGCCGATGGCATCGACGAGCGAGTCCGGCGCCGCATTTTGCGTTGGTAGTATCACCGGCGTAAGCTAGCACAGAGGTTACGGCCAATATGACTGACTTGAGCGTACACAGAAAAACCATGCAGCGCCGCGGCTCGGCGAAGCACCACATACGGTTCGTCACCGCGACCAGCCTGTTTGACGGGCATGACGCATCGATCAACGTGATGCGCCGCATATTGCAGGCGAGCGGCGCCGAAGTGATTCATCTCGGCCACAATCGCGCCGTCGAAGAAATCGTCACCGCTGCGCTCGACGAGGACGTGCAGGGCATTGCGGTCAGTTCGTATCAGGGCGGGCATGTCGAATTTTTTAAATACATGCTCGATCTGTTGCGCGAACGCGGCGGCCCGCACATCAAGGTGTTCGGCGGCGGCGGCGGCGTAATCGTGCCGGTCGAAGCAGCCGAGTTGCATGCGTACGGCGTGACGCGCATTTTCACGCCCGAGGACGGCGCCAGGCTCGGCTTGCAGGGCATGATCAACGAAATGCTCGTCGCCTGCGATTTTGATCCGGCGGCGTCACTGCCGGTCGATCTGGAAGAAGTCGCGCGCGGTGACCGCCGTGCGCTCGCGCGCCTGATTACAGCGCTTGAAAATAATACGCTTGATGCACGACTGCGCCACCGATTGGCGGAGCGCGCATGTGCGATCAAGAACGTGCCTGTGTTCGGCATCACCGGCACCGGCGGCTCGGGCAAGTCTTCACTCACCGATGAAGTTGTGCGGCGGTTGCGGCTCGACCAGGGCGACCGCGTGAAAATCGCGCTGATCGCGGTCGATCCGTCGCGCCGCAAAAGCGGCGGTGCGTTGCTGGGCGATCGCATCCGCATGAACGCAATCGACAGCCCGCATATTTATATGCGTTCGATTGCGACGCGCGCTGCCGATAGCGAGCTTGCGTCCTGCGTGCCGGACGTAGTCGTCGCATGCAAGCTCGCCGGTTTTGATCTGATCGTGGTCGAGACGTCGGGCATCGGCCAGGGCGACGCCGGCATCGTGCCGCTCGTGGATCTTTCGCTGTACGTGATGACGCCCGAGTACGGCGCCGCGAGTCAGCTCGAAAAAATCGACATGCTCGATTTCGCCGATTTCGTAGCCATCAATAAATTCGATCGCAAGGGCGGCGAAGATGCGCAGCGCGATGTGGCCAAGCAAGTGCAGCGAAATCGCGAGGCGTTCGGCAAATCACCGGCGGAGATGCCCGTATTCGGTACCATCGCGTCGCGCTTCAATGACGATGGCGTGACCGCGCTGTATCACGCTTTGAAGCCGCAACTCGCTAATGCCGGTCTCGCGCTCGCACCCGGCAAGCTTGCGCCGGTGGCGGTGCGCGCATCGACCGGCAATATTTCGATCGTGCCCTCGGCGCGCGCGCGCTATCTCGCCGAGGTCGCAGACGCCGTGCGCACATATCACCGGCGCGCTCAAGAGCAGGTGCGCGCCGTGCGCGAGCGCCAGCAACTGACCGAGACTCAGCGCATGTTGCGCGAGGATCCGTCATCCCGGCACAAGCCGGGATCCAGTTCGAAACATCTGGATTCCGGCTTAGGCCGGAATGAGCAGCTTGTACGAGAACTCGACGCGTTGATCGCGGACCGCGAGCGCGCCCTCGACGCGCGCAGTAAAGAACTGCTCGATGGCTGGCCGCAGGTGCAGGCCGCGTACACCGGTGACGAGCACGTAGCGACCGTGCGCAACAGTGAAATCCGCACCCGGCTCGCGGTGACGACTTTGTCCGGCACACACGTGCCAAAAATCGCGTTGCCGAAGTTTTCCGATCACGGCGAGCTCCTCAACTGGCTGCTGCGCGAAAACCTGCCCGGCTATTACCCATTTACCGGCGGCGTGTTCGCGTTCAAGCGCGAGAACGAGGACGTCACGCGCATGTTCGCGGGCGAAGGTGATGCTTTTCGCACCAACCGGCGGTTCAAAATGCTGTCCGAACACGCCGTCGCCACGCGCCTGTCGACGGCGTTTGACTCGGTCACCTTGTACGGCTGCGATCCGCACGAGCGCCCCGACATTTACGGCAAGGTCGGCAATGCAGGCGTGTCGATCGCGACCCTCGACGACATGAAAGTGCTGTACGGCGGTTTCGATCTGATCGCCCCGAATACGTCGGTCTCGATGACGATCAATGGCCCCGCGCCGACGATACTGGCGATGTTTCTGAATACCGCAATCGATCAGCAGCTCGATGCATTCGAGCAGACGCACGGGCGCGCGCCCACCGCGGCGGAGGCCGCGCACATCCGCGCGTCGACACTGCAAACGGTGCGCGGCACAGTGCAGGCCGACATATTGAAAGAAGACCAGGGCCAGAACACCTGTCTTTTTTCGACCGAGTTTTCGCTCAAGGTAATGGCCGATATCGCCGAATATTTCGCGCGCGAAGAAGTCCTCAATTTTTACTCCGTGTCGATCTCCGGTTATCACATCGCCGAAGCCGGGGCGAATCCGATTTCGCAACTCGCGTTCACGCTCGCCAATGGTTTTACGTATGTCGAAGCGTACCGCGCGCGCGGCATGCAAATCGACGACTTCGCGCCGAACCTGTCGTTCTTTTTCTCCAATGGCATGGATCCCGAATATTCGGTGATCGGGCGCGTCGCGCGCCGCATCTGGGCAATCGCGATGCGCGACTTCTATGGCGCGAGCGAGCGCAGCCAGAAACTCAAATACCACACGCAGACTTCGGGGCGTTCTCTGCACGCGCAGGAAATCGACTTCAACGACATCCGTACGACGCTGCAGGCGCTGATCGGCGTGTACGACAATTGCAACAGCCAGCATACCAACGCATACGACGAAGCGATCACGACGCCGTCGGAAGAGTCGGTCCGCCGCGCAATGGCGATCCAGCTCATCATCAACCGCGAATGGGGGCTCGCCAAAAACCAGAACCCGAACCAGGGCTCGTTCATCATTGAGGAGCTCACCGACCTGGTAGAAGCCGCGGTGCTGGCCGAGTTCGAACGCCTCGCCGCGCGCGGCGGCGTGTTGGGCGCGATGGAGACTGGCTATCAGCGCGGCCGTATCCAGGAAGAGTCGCTGCATTACGAAACCATGAAGCACGACGGCACGCTGCCGATCGTCGGCGTCAACACGTTCCGCAATCCGCAGCCGGTCGAAGCGGGTAACACCATTCAGCTCGCGCGCTCGACCGACCGGGAAAAGCAAAGTCAATTGCAGCGTCTGCGCGATTTTCAAGCGCGCCACCAGGATGAGGCACCGATGGCATTGAAGCGTCTGCAGGAAGTCGCGATGGCCAACGGCAATGTGTTCGCCGAATTGATGAACGCGGTGCGCGCCTGCTCGCTCGGCCAGATTACGCAGGCGTTGTTCGAAGTCGGCGGACAGTACCGGCGCAACATGTAGCAACCGGCGGCGCACCTTGCCGTGCCGCATCAGTACCCATAAGATTCGCCCGCATCATATGAGGGAGGAGCCGGCAATGCCGGATGATCACGTGCGACCCGATACCTTTCCGCGTCTGTTGCTTGCCAATGCCATCCGACTGGCCGGGCGGCCGGCGACGCGCGAAAAAGATCTCGGCATCTGGCAAACGTGGAGCTGGCGTGAAGTCGCCGCCGAAGTGAGGACGCTCGCGTGCGGGCTCGCGGCACTCGGCTTCAAGCGTGGTGACACGCTCGCGATCATCGGCGACAACCGGCCGCGGCTCTATTGGGCGATGGCCGCTGCGCAGTCACTGGGCGGCGTGCCGGTGCCGCTCTACCAGGACGCGGTCGCCAACGAAATGATTTACGTGTTCGATGACGCCGCGGCGCAGTTCGCGATCGTCGAAGATCAGGAGCAGGTCGACAAGCTGCTCGAGATTCTGCCGCGCTGCCCGCTGCTGAAGCACATCATTTACGACGACCCGCGCGGCCTGCGGCACTACCATCAGCCGCAGTTGCGGAGCTACGACACGCTGGCCGCCGAAGGCCGCGCCTTCGATGCCGAACGGCCGGACTTCTTTGCACACGAGGTAGCACGGGGCCGCGCGTCCGATGTCAGCATCATGTTGTATACGTCGGGTACCACCGGCAAGCCGAAAGGCGTATGCCAGACGCACGATGCGTTCATCGTGTCGGCGCAGGGCGGCGCGGGCTTCGACCGCCTCACGAGCGCAGACAGCATGTTGTCGTATCTGCCGATGGCGTGGGTCGGCGACCATCTTTTTTCCTATGCGCAATGGCTCGTCGCCGGCTTCACGATCAACTGTCCCGAATCGAGCGAGACGGTACTGACCGACCTCAAGGAAATCGGACCGACTTATTATTTCGCGCCGCCGCGCGTGTTCGAGAACCTGCTGACGACGGTGATGATCCGCATGGAAGACGCGAGCGCGCTCAAACGCGCGCTGTTCGGATTTTTCACGCGCGTGGCAAGGCGCTGCGGTGCTGAAGTGCTCGGTCGCAAACCCGTACCGCTGTTTGACCGGCTCCTCTATGCGGCCGGCAATCTGCTGATTTATGGACCGTTGCGCAACGTGCTCGGCATGAGCCGCATTCGCGTGGCTTACACCGCGGGTGCGGCGATCGGCCCCGACCTCTTTCGCTTTTACCGCGCGATCGGCGTCAATTTAAAACAGCTCTACGGCTCGACTGAAACCTGCGCGTATGTCTGCCTGCAGCCCGACGGCGCAGTGAGCTTCGACACGGTCGGCGAGCCCGCGCCGGGCGTCGAAGTCCGCATTGCGGCGAGCGGCGAAGTGCTGGTGCGCGGCGCGATGCTGCTGAAGGAGTATTACAAGCAGCCGGCAGCGACCGCCGAATCGATCGACGCCGACGGTTATTTCCATACCGGCGATGCCGGCTTCTTCGACGACCGCGGCCAATTGAAAATCATCGATCGCGCGAAGGATGTCGGCAAACTCACCGGCGGCTCGATGTTTGCGCCGAATTACATCGAGAACAAGCTCAAGTTCTTTCCGCATATCAAAGAGGCGGTTGCTTTCGGCAACGCACGTGACACCGTCGGTGCGTTCATCAACATCGACGTGGGCTCGGTCGGGAACTGGGCCGAGCGGCGCGCGATCGCCTACTCGGGCTACACCGATCTCGCGGCCAAACCGGCGGTGTACGAACTTATTCGCGAGTGCGTCGAGCAAGTCAATGCCGAACTCGCGGGTGACGAGGCGCTTGCCGGCTCGCAGATCAACCGCTTTCTGATTTTGCACAAGGAGCTCGATCCCGACGACGACGAGTTGACGCGCACGCGCAAAGTGCGCCGCGCTTTTATTGCGGAAAAGTACGCGGTGCTGATCGACGCGCTGTATTCGGACCGCAGCGAGTGCCATGTCGAAACCCAGGTCAGGTTCGAAGATGGCCGCAGCGGCATCGTGCGCGCTGACGTACAGATCCACGCCGCCCGCACCTTTGTGCCCGAGCAAATAAAAAAGGCCGGTTAACCCCGCAACCGCATGACCCAAACGCGCGACATAGGCGAGGTGGTGCTCGCAATCGATGCCATATCGCTCGCATTCGGCGGCGTCAAAGCGCTGTCGGAAGTGAGTTTCGACGTGCGCAGCCACGAAATCCGCGCGATCATCGGGCCCAATGGCGCGGGTAAAAGCTCGATGCTGAACGTGATCAACGGCGTCTATCATCCGCAGCAGGGCAGCATCACCTACAAAGGGGTGACGCGCCGGCAGATGCGGCCGTACGAGGCCGCGCGCCAGGGCATCGCGCGCACGTTCCAGAACATCGCGCTTTTCAAAGGCATGACCGTGCTCGACAACATCATGACGGGGCGCAACCTTAAAATGCACGCGGGTTTTTTCGCGCAGGCGTGGTGGCTCGGCCCCGCGCGCAACGAGGAGATCGAGCACCGGCGCGCAGTCGAGCGCATCATCGATTTCCTGCAGATCGAAGCGATTCGCAAAACGCCGGTCGGGCGGCTGCCATACGGCCTGCAAAAGCGCGTCGAACTCGCGCGCGCGCTGGCCGCGGAGCCTGACCTGCTGCTGCTCGACGAGCCGATGGCCGGCATGAACGTCGAGGAGAAAGAAGACATGTGCCGTTTTATTCTCGACGTCAATGACGAGTTCGGCACGACGATCGTGCTGATCGAGCACGACATGGGTGTTGTGATGGATTTGTCAGACCGCGTCGTCGTGCTCGACTACGGCCGCAAGATCGGCGACGGCACGCCCGACGAAGTCAGCCACAATCAGGCGGTAGTCGACGCCTATCTTGGCGTGCGGCACTGAAGCGCCGGTATGGGATTTTTTCTCGAAGTTCTGCTCGGCGGTTTGATGGCGGGCGTGCTGTATTCGCTCGTCGCGCTGGGCCTCGTGCTGATCTTCAAGGCGTCCGGCGTATTTAACTTTGCGCAGGGCGCGATGGTGCTGTTCGCGGCGTTGTCGCTGGTGCGGCTGATGGAAAAAATGCCGCTGCCTTTGGCGCTGCTCGCAACCTGCGTGATCATGCTCGCGCTCGCCTATGCGATCGAACGGCTCGTGCTGCGCCCGCTCGTCAACCAGCCGGGCATTTCGCTCTTCATGGCGACGCTCGGCATCACTTTTTTCCTTGAGGGATTCGGCCAGATCCTGTGGGGCAGCGATATCTATAAGCTTGATCTGGGTATTCCCAAGCAGCCACTCATCATTCTGGAGAACGTGTTTCAGGGCGGCATCCTGGTCGGTAGCGATGATCTGTTCGCGACCGTTGTATCCGGCGTGCTCGTGCTCGTGCTCGCGATATTCTTTCAGAAAACGCGCATCGGCCGCGCGCTGCGCGCGGTCGCCGATGACCATCAGGCAGCGCAGTCGATCGGCATCCCGCTCAATCAGATCTGGCTCATTGTGTGGACCGTCGCGGGACTCGTCGCGTTGGTCGCCGGCATCATCTGGGGCTCGCGTCTCGGCGTGCAGTTCTCGCTGTCGCTGATTGCGCTGAAGGCATTGCCGGTGGTGATCCTCGGCGGTTTTACCTCCGTGCCGGGCGCGATCATCGGTGGATTGATCATCGGGGTCGGCGAAAAAATGTCGGAGGTCTACCTCGGCCCGCTGATCGGGGGCGGCATCGAGAACTGGTTCGCTTACACGCTCGCGCTCGCGTTCCTGCTGGTGCG
>JANYDM010000152.1 GCA_025363575.1 Betaproteobacteria bacterium
CCAACCGCCCGAAGCAGAAAGTCGATCACAGCACGGGCCGGCCGAGCCTGACCCGCTATCGCGTCATCGACATCGACGCTGCGCGCGCGGTTTCGCGTATTGAGCTCGACCCCGTCACCGGACGTTCGCATCAGTTGCGGGTGCACATGGAAATCATGGGACATCCCATCCTCGGCGACGACTTCTACGGCACGCCGGCATCCTGCGCCAAGGCGGAGCGACTGATGTTGCACGCCTGCGAGATCGAATTCAGCGATCCCGCAACGGGCTGCCCGCTGTGCGTTGAGTGTCCGCCGCCTTTTTAACCCCGATCAGGCTGGCGGCATGGCGGGATCATCGGGATATCGTGATTGGTATGCGGCGAATGAAAACCGCGCCACGAACCAATGCCATGCCAATGAGTCCAATATGGCCTTGCGTGAACACCTGGGTTGCTGTCACGCACCAGGGATGAAACATTTTACCGGCCATTGAGGGAAAACGAGTGATTAAAAAGCTGCTGTGGATAGTCTTTGCCTGGTCGACGATAGCGCAAGGCGCGTCGCTCGACGCCGGAACGCCGCCTTGGCGGGAGTTGAAGCCCGTGCCGCAACAGGCGCAGGCGGCGCACCTCGTGACTGAAGTGCTGGCCCGTTTCCACTACAAACCGGCGCCGCTCGACGATGCCATGTCGGAAAAGATATTCGACGGTTATCTGAAGTCGCTTGATGCCGAGAGGCTCTTCTTCGTTCAGTCCGACATCGACAAGTTCGCCGCTGTTCGCACCCGGCTCGATGATGCGATCCTCGGGGAAGACTTGACCGCGCCATTTGCCATTTTCAATCTCTACGCGCAGCGAGTGATCGAGCGTTATTCCTACGCCCGCACTTTGCTCAAGCGCGGGTTCGATTTCGGCGCAAAGGAAACGTATCAGTTCGATCGCTCAAAAGAACCCTGGCCGAAATCCGACATGGAAGTGCGCGAGCTGTGGCGCAAGCGCGTCAAGAATGACTGGCTGCGCCTCAAGCTCGCGGGCAGAGACGACAAGAACATCGTCGAAACGCTGGACAAGCGCTACGACCAATTTGTCAGGCATAGCGCTCGCGTAAAGAGTGAAGATGTATTTCAGATATTCATGAACGTCTACACCACGGCGGTCGATCCCCATACGAATTACCTTGGGCCCCGCGCAGCAGAAGAGTTCGATATATCGATGCGGCTTTCTCTCGCCGGCATAGGCGCGGTGCTCGCGCAGATAGACGACTACACCACGATTCGTGAGCTCGTGCCCGGCGGTCCCGCCGCTCTTTCCGGGCAATTGCAGGTCGGCGACCGTATCGTTGGTGTTTCCCAGAGCGTGGGCGGAGCAATGACGGACGTTCTGGGTTGGCGCATGGACGATACCGTTGAACTGATTCGCGGCACGCCCGATTCGCCCGTCGTCCTCGACGTTCTTCCCGCGAATGCCGGGCCGGATGGCAAGCACCGACTGGTTTCCCTGATTCGGAAAAAGGTCACTCTGGAACAGCAGGCCGCCAGAAAATCCGTCCGCACGGTGGCGGACGGAGCCGCCACTCGCCGCATAGGCGTGATCTCCCTTCCCATGTTTTATGAGGATTTCGACGCCCGGCAAAAAGGCCTTGCCGATTTCAAGAGTGCGACGCGCGACGTGGCGCGCCTGTTGGGTGAATTAAAAGCGGAACGCGTCGATGCCGTGCTGATCGATTTGCGCAATAACGGCGGTGGCTCGCTGAAGGAGGCGATAGCACTCACGGGTTTGTTTATCGGCAAGGGGCCTGTCGTTCAACAACGCGATGCGAAAGGGGTTATCACCGTGGCGGGCAATCCCGCGAGCGACATCGCCTGGAGCGGTCCGCTCGGCGTGCTGATTAACCGGGGTTCGGCATCGGCGTCGGAGATTTTCGCCGCCGCGATTCAGGACTACGGCCGCGGATTGGTGATCGGCGAGCCGAGCTTCGGCAAGGGCACCGTGCAAGCCGTATTTAATCTCGATGAAGTCTTGCAGAACAAGGGGCCGCGATTCGGCGAAGTGAAGTTGACCATCGCCCAGTTCTTCCGCGTCAATGGAGGCACGACGCAATTGCGCGGCGTAACGCCGGATGTCAGCTTTCCCGCCGCCGCCGACCCGGGCGATTTCGGCGAATCCAGTTTCGACAACGCACTCCCCTGGATGCAGGTGAAAGCCGCCGACTATTCGCCGGCAGGCGACTTGAAGACTCTTCAACCCATTCTGCTGACACGCAACGAAGCCCGCGAGAAGAGCGACAAGGATTTTCTGTGCCTGCAGGATGAGATTAGCGAATTCAAACGTCAGCGCAAGAAGAACCAGATCTCGCTGAACGAAGCCGAAAGACGTCAGGAACGAGATGCCAAGGAGATACGCCAGGCGTCCTGTGACGCACAGAAAGACCCGGGCAAGAGCGCTAACGCAAATGCCCGTCAGCAGACGAGGTCGGGGTCGGGCAGATCACGCCGGGACGACGGCCTGCAGATCGACGAGCGTAATCTCGCCACTGAATTGGCAGACGAAAAGGCTCGCAAGGATGCCAATGACGTCTTGCTGAACGAAGCCGCTCATATACTGGGTGACGAGGTAGGTCTGCTGGAATCCCGTTCCAGCGTTGCAGCCCGCGCCAGGGAAACGCCCCGTTGATTTTGAATCGATGACAAGAAGCAACGCTTTGACTGCCGGCAACAAAAAGGCCTGCGATACGCAGGCCTTTTTGCTTTTAAAGTTCAGCTTGAACTAGTAAGGATAACCCTCTAGCCGCGGCCCGCGGACCTTGAACTCATGCGGCTTGCCGTAAGCCTCGCCAATCGGCATTTTGACCTTCGGCAGATTCTCTCTGGTGAGAACCATGTCTTCCGGGATCACCTTGTTGAGGGCAAGCAGGTAGGCCGTCAATGAGTAAACCTCATCGGGCTTCAGAGTTCCCTCCAGCCCGAGCGGCATGCCGCGATTGATGAAATCCCACACGATCGTCGCGTTTGGCGCGCGCAGCGGCAGGATGCGCTCCTTTTTCCAGACGGGCAAAGTCTCAGGGTTGTCCATTTTCGACCGCAGAATAGGTGCCAATCCGCCTATGCCCGTAACGCCGTGGCAGCCCACGCAAGCCTTTTGCATGTAGAGCTGCGCGCCTTCCTTGGCGGTGCCTTTCCCGGGAGGGAGCTCCTCTCCCGTGAATCCGATCGAGATATCCATCTTGCGAAGTTCTTCCGCGCTCGGCGTGCGCCCTACGCCATACGTGGGCGACTGCGCGAACGCGGAGCTCGCGAGGAAGCTACCCAGCAGCAGAGGAATTGCGACAATCGTTTTCATAGTCAAATCACGCGAGGCCATTGCTCACCATCCCGTCTTTGGCGATATTCCAGGGCATGACGCTGTTGTCGAGCCCGGGCACGCGGTAGTCTCGCTCGGCAGGCACTTTCCACCAACCGGCGATTTCTTCCCGCAGCGCCTGCCGCTGTCCGATTTCGTCGGTGGTGCGCGACATGATCGTGGCCTCGCTGCCATCCCACTTCCATTGGTAGGCGAAGCGGACGTGCGCCATGCGCTGCGGCGCAGTCTTGAACTCGGCGCGGTTCCAGGTCTTGCCGCCATCGGTGGATACTTCGACGAGCTTGACGGCGCCGCCGCCGGACCACGCGAGCCCGCTGATTTCGTAGAAGCCCGGGCCGGCCAGCCGCTGCGAGCCGGACGGGTAGGTGATGACGGACTTGGGCCCGATCTGCTCGCCGAGAGCAAGCACATCGTCTTTCTGCGTCAGGTGGCCGAATTCGTTGTAATTCATGTAAAACTCTTTGGTGATCTTGATGCGCCGCAGATACTTGGTATGGTAGATCCCCTCGAATCCCGGAATCATGATGCGCACTGGAAACCCTTGCTGCGGCCGCAACGGCTCGCCGTTCTGGCCGTATGCGACGAGGCAGTCGTCCATCCCTTTGGCGATGGGTATGCTCGATGCGCCTTTCACTTCCTCGGCGCCTTCGGCGACGAACCATTTCGCGCTGCTTTTCAGGCCGCATTCCTTGAGCAGCGTCGACAGCAGCACGCCCGTCCATTCGGAGCAGCTCGTCATACCGTGCGTATCCTGCACGTTCTTTTGCTTGGGGGTGTGACGGTTCCCCGCGCACTCGATGAAATGCAACCGGGTGACCGACGGGAAGCGCCGCAAGTCATCCATGCTGAGCGTCAGAGGCCGATCGACCTCGCCGTGTATCGTCAGCGAGTGCGTTTTGGGGTCGATGTCCGGCAGGAAAGAGCCGCGGGTCGTCGCGATATAGTGCAACGACGATGGCGTGATCGCGCCGACGGAATCCTGCAGCGGCGAGGCGACGTGGAACATCTTGCCGAACACGTCGGGTGACGGCCTGCCGCCGATGGGGTGCTGTACTCGCACCGAGGTCACGTACTTGGAACGTTGGCCGTATTCGACCATCTCCTTGCTGCCGTGAATCATCGGCGAGGCGTTCTCGCTGGTCGGCGTCGCGACATGGCCATCGTGCTGCGCACCGGCCTTGCCTGCTGCGCCCATCGTTATTCCAGTGGCCGCCAACGCAGCGCCGGCCTTGAGCATTTCCCTGCGGCTGTTTTTTTCTTTCGAATCCATGAGCCCCTCCTCCAAATGTGACTTACTCAATTGATGAGACAAAGACGGAAACTTTGTGGACGAAAGTATATGCCCCCTGGCGAAACCTAGCCAGTGCAAATCTTTTCAGCACTCCTTCCAGCGCTCTTCACCGCTTTCACCACGTTATTACGTCGTTTTTACGTTTCATGGCAGCCGCATGCAGCGGGCAATCGGTAAAAACTGCCCTGACCGCCGCGCCAATGCCGACCTGTTCACTTCTGGCCCGGATTCAAAACTTGCCCGGATTGATCGAAAGGATAGCGATTGGTGACCTGGGGGGGGCCGCTCGACGGCGTTCCCAGGGCCAGCTTGACCCGTTCGGGCGTCAAGGGCAGCTCGCGGATGCGCCGGCCGGTCGCGGCGGCGAACGCATTGGCGATGGCGGCCGCAGTCGGCCCCTGCGCGGCCTCGCCGGCGCCGAGCGAACGCTCGTTCGGCCGGTTGAGCAGCACAGTCGTGACCCTGGGCACGTCGGGCATGGTCAGGATGGGGTAGTTATTCCAGTCTTCCGCCTGGATCCCGTTGCGGTCGAAGCGCACGTGCTCGTGCAGCGTCCAGCTCGTCGACTGGATGACGCCGCCTTCGATCTGGTTCTCGAGGCCATCGGGATTGATGATCTGCCCGGCATCGGCCGCGGCCCAGATGCGCGGCACCTTGACGACGCCGGTCGTGCGATTCACTTCAACTTCGGCGATCACCGCGGTAAAAGTGGCCACGGTCTTGTAGCGCGCGTAACCGATGCCGCGGCCGCGCCGGCCATCGCCTTTTTCGCCCGGTTTCCACGCGGCCGCCTTGGCCACGGCCTCGATCACGGCGCGCTCGCGCTCGTCCTTGATGTGCGCGAGGCGGAATGCAATCGGGTCGATGCCCGCAGCGGCCGCGAGCTCGTCCATGAACGACTCGATCGCGAACACGTTGGCATAGGCGCCGAGCGTGCGCAGCGCCGAGGTGCGCACCGGCTGCTCCATGATGAGATGGTGCGTCGTGCGCTGGCGCGGGAAATCGTAGAGCGTGATGGCATTGCGGTCGCCGGCGCCGTTCGGCTGCGCGGCATGGCGTGCCGGCCCGGACTTCTTCGCATCGGCGATGTACCAGCTGCCGAGCAGATTGATGCCGTCGGGGTCGCCCGGCCGCATGTTATGGCTCTGGCTCCAGACGTCGTAGGTCCAGTCGACCACGCGGCCGCCGGCGACGGCGCCTTTTAGCTTCATCGTCATCGCGGCGCCGTAAGGCTCCCACTTGAACTCTTCGTCACGCATCCATTGCAGCCGCACCGGCCGTCCATTGACGGCACGCGCGAGCATGGCCGCGTCGAAGGCGACGTCGTCGGCGCCGTTGTGTCCGTAGCAGCCTGCGCCCTCGGCGTGGATGCAGCGAATGTTACCGGGCTGCATGCCAAGCGCCTGCGCGATGGTAGCGCGCAGCGGAAAGACACCCTGGCTGTGCGTCCACACCGATAGCTTGCCGTCCTTGAACTCGGCCAGCGCGCAGGAGGGCGCGATCGCAGCATGCGCCTGATAGGGCCGATGGTACGTCGCCTCGAGCGCCGTCGCGCCAGCCGGCACGGGCGCATCCTTCTCGCTGATCACCTTGCTTTCGCTGCGCAAGGTCATGAGCTCGTCGTACATCTTCGCTGGATCGGGCAGCGGGATGCCGCCCGACCACTTGGCGAATTCCATCAGCACGAGCCGCGCATTGATGGCCTGCTCTTCGCGCTTCGCCACCACGCCGAGAAAGCTGCCGTCGCGCACCACTGCGATGACGCCCGGCATGGCCTTGACCATCGCCTCGTCGAAACTCTCGAGCTTCGCGCCATAGCGCGGCGGCCGCACCATGCGGCCATGCACCATGCCGGGCAGCCGTATGTCCTGCACGAAGGCGGCGCCGCCCGTCACCTTGGCCGGGATGTCGCGGCGCGGCGCGGACTTGCCGACGATCTTGTGCTGCGCGGGCGGTTTCGGTTTCACTCTAGCGGTTGCTTCGCGCTTGAGGTCCGCTTGCGCGGCGAGCTCGCCGTAGCCAACCTTGCGGCCGTCAGCTGCAACGATGACGCCATCGGTAACCTTGAGCGTGTCGGCGGCGACGCCGAGTTTCGCGGCGGCGAGGTCGATGAGCATGGCGCGCACCTCGGCGCCCGCCATGCGCAGCGCGGTGCCGCTCTGCTCGATCGACTGGCTGCCGGCCGTCTGTCCCTCATTCGGTGTCCGCCCGGTGTCGCCCGAGATCATCGTCACGCGCGCGAGCGGCACGTCGAGCTCCTCGGCGGCGATCTGGGCGAGCGCCGTCACGATGCCCTGGCCGAGCTCGACCTTGCCGGTGAACACGGTGACGCTGCCATCGGCATTGATGCGTAGCCAGGCATCGAGCATGCGGTTGGTCTGCAGGCTGCCGGGAAGCTGCGCCGGCGTCTGCCCGAAGAGGACTTCCGGCGCGAGGGTGAACGAGAGGACGATGCCGCCGAGGGCGGCGGTGAACTGGCGGCGCGTAAGCTGAGGAGCATTCATGATTTTTTTCCGTTCCCGTGCGCGGCGCGCATTACTGCGCGGATGATGCGGTTGTGGGTGCCGCACCGGCAGAGATTGTCGGCGAGCGCTGCCTTCACTTCCGCTTCGCTCGGTTTCGCATTGCGATTGAGCAGGTCGGCCGCCGCCATGATAAAGCCGCTGATGCAATAGCCGCACTGCGCCGCCTGCTCGTCGATAAAGGCCTTCTGCAGCGGGTGCAGCTTGTCGAGCGTGCCGAGCCCTTCGAGCGTGACCACGTCGTTGCCCTCGATCGAGCCGACCGGCGTCACGCAGGAGCGCCGCGCCGCGCCGTTGACCAGCACCGTGCAGGCGCCGCATTGCGTCAGGCCGCAGCCGTATTTGGCGCTGTTGAGCTCGAGATCGTTGCGCAGTACGTAGAGCAGCGGCGTCTCCGGCTCGGCATCGACCGAGCGGGTCGCCCCGTTGATGTTCAGGCTGATGGCCATGATGGTTCTCCCAGAAGTGGCAGCGCGCGCTGCGTATTTTTCTTTGGATGATACTACGATGTGATGATCGGACGATGGCCCATTAGCGCCCCGAACAAATTGGGCAAGCTCTCGCTAAGGGCGTGACACACAGGTGCTGTTTTTCAGATAGAAGCGTAGCAGTCGATTTGCCCAGCGCCCGGCATAGTCCACGCCAATTCCGCGCCGTCTGACGATCTGCCCCGCACTACTTGCGCCGGGGCCTCCACATAAGGCGAATCGCCGGTAAGATCGGATCGATTTTGACGCAGGCTGATATTCATCGCTTTGCACAATAGCCCGGGTCCGCACGTGCGCTCTGTCAAGTTAAGGACGGGCTCTAAAGCCCTTAACAGCACGGCAGTGGCGGTTCCCTCCGGCCCTGTAACGACGTTCATGCAATAGTGCAGTCCGTAAATCATGTACACGTAAGCATGGCCGGGCGGGCCGAACATTACTTCGGTGCGCGACGTTCGGCCTTTTGAAGAATGGGACGCCAGGTCGCGCGGCCCGAGATATGCCTCCACTTCGACGATCCGCCCCACGCGTTTGACGCCGCGCGAAACATGCACGAGATGCATGCCCAGCAATTCCTGCGCAACGGTCACGGGGTCACGGTCATAGAACCGCCGCGGAAGTTTTGTCATGTCCGGCGTATGCCGATGAGGCGGCCGAGTTCCGCCGGTCGCGGACGCTGCGAATGCGTTTCGTGCAAGGCGCGCAGGCGCACGAGCCTGTCAGCTGGCCAGGTGGCGCTGCGCCGCGTCGTCATGTCGACGCAGATCGAGATCGCTTCGGAGGTGGCAGCCAGCCAGCGCTCGTGAGCGTGCAGCATGGTCATGAAGTAATGGATGCGCTTCGTGTCGAAGTCGATCAACTGAAAGGTGAAATCAAGCGGGTCGCCCTCGCGCACCTCGCGCTGGTAGGTGACATGCGATTCCAGCGTAAACGTGCTGCAGCCGGTTGCTGCGGTGCTCGCGGAGCCGACACCGAGCCGGTCCCACGGGAGATCGAGCGCCTGGTCGAAGAGGACGGAGTAGTAGCCGACGTTCATATGGCCGTTGGGATCGATGAACGCCGGCGGCACGACAAAGCCGGAATAGTGAATGTAGTCGATGGTCTGCGTGATGTCAGAAGATGACAATGTGGCGTCCTCGTGCGCTCTGAAAGCTGGGACGCATTATGCAGCAGCCGCCGAAGGCGCGTGCTCCTTGGTTCATGCGCAATTCAAACTCCAGGGGGCACGTCATGAGCAGCAAGCGACTCCATATTTTCCATGATGAAAATCGCGATCGGCTCGGCACGGTTTCTCACCGTGATTTCGTGACGCGCAATGCCGGAGATGTCGAGCCGCGCAGCTTGCGCGGCGGGCTCCGAGACAATCAACCGGCATTGATATTGTTTAGTGAGGTCCTGCAGACGGCTCGCGACGTGAACGGTGTCGCCGACGGCGGTCAGATATTTTGCGATGCCGCGTCCCATGCGGCCTACGACGGCGGGGCCTGTATGAATGCCGATGCCGATGCGCAAAGGTTCGTGTAGTTCTCCGCCAAGTTCCGCATCCATTTGCGCAATCCCGCGCATCATCGCGGTCGCCGCATTCAAAGCATCGAGGCAGCCCTGTTGCGGGCCCGACTCGACGCCGAACAACGCCATCACTCCGTCGCCGGTGAACTGGTTGGGAATGCCGCCCGCCTGTTCGATGGCATTGCCCATGGTTTCGAAATAGCGGTTGAGAAAAAACACGACGTCGTAAGGCAGCTTGTGCTCGGACAGGCGCGTGAAGCCGCGCAAGTCCGCGAACAGCACGCATATCTCGCGTTCTTCCCCAGGAAGATCGTCAGCCAACGCAAACGCATCGAGCGCGGTTGCGGTCGCGGCAAGAAGCGGCGTCACCGACACATCGCTCGTCGGCCGCAACTGACAAGCGAGCCGGACATCTTCCGCGGCGCCGACTCGCTTCAGCACTGCGAGTTCATCGGCGCTTGCAGCCGGCAGGTTCTTCAGTCCGCTGGTTACGCGAACGCGGCAAGTCGAGCAGCGCCCGCGGCCTCCACACACCGAAGCGTGCGGGATATTGGCGAAACGGCTGACTTCGAGCAGCGTGTGACCGATAGGCGCCGCGATTTTGCGGCCATCCGGATAGGTCACGCGGATCGCGTTATGGCTCCGCTCATAAAGATTGCGCGAAAAGCGCGCGATCAAGGTCAGCCCCAGGCAGGCCGCATATCCGGCCAATACGGCACTCACCGCGCCAGCGAGTATCTTGCGCTGACCGGGGCTTGCTTCGTTCATGGCCGCCCGCGTCTCTTGTACCCAGCTTGCACTTTGCGCCAGGTCGGCGATCTCGCGCAGGGCCTCGAGAAAACCGAGCAGCGCGAAAATCGGCAACAGCAACGCAGCGATCAGCAGAGTCGTTGCAGCGCGCGGATACCAGGGTTTGATCCTCAGCCAGAAATGCAGGCCGATGCACCCGTGGATCCACGCGACCACCAGCAACAGCAACTGCAGCATGCCCGCCTCGGGACGCGACCAGTAAACCAGCATGACGCGCGTATAGGAATCAATGACGCCAAACCGTAAATTCGCGAAATGCGTTCCGATCGCGTGTGCTGCAAGCAGGAGTGGGATGGCCAGGCCCAGCAACAACTGGGCCGCTTCCCACAAGGGCATCCGAAACTGCCGTCGTTGAAAGATCGACCATAACGCGAGCAGAAAATGTATCGTCAGCGATCCATAAAGCATGGTCATGCCGACTGGATTGCGCCAGATCGCGAGGAACACATCGCGCCCGGCCTCCATGGCGTCGAGGCCAAGCAATCCGCACGAATGATTGAGGAAATGTGTCGAGACGTAGGTAAACAACACCAGGCCCGTCACCAGGCGCGTCCGATGAATTATCGCCGCGCGTGAGCGCGCGGGCGTCGACAACGTGTGGGCGTAGGGCTGCATATCGCGGAAGCGCGAAGATAGCATAGCGCCCCACCTTGGTTAAAACGATGCGGCGCGACTGAGGACGCGCGCCTCAGCTACTAAGCGTAGTATGGATAAATTACGGCCCGCAAAGCCGCCATTTTCACTGGCGAGAAACAGCGCCGTCGTATCTGCACATTATCAATGCCGGAATCTGGGCTAAAGGAAATTCATGAGTGAGCTGTCTATTCTGATTTTAATCATGGTCGTTGTTTTCATCTTCGCGGGCTTTCGCATCGCTAATCAGTATCAGCGTGCAGTCGTCTTTCGTCTGGGGAAACTCCGGGGTATTCGGGGGCCCGGCCTGTACTGGATCATCCCGGTTTTCGAATGGCAGCGAACTGTTGATATCCGGACCATTACCGCCTCGGTCGATCAGCAAGAGACGATTACCAAGGACAACGTTCCGGTGAAGGTCACAGTTGTTATTTGGTACTCCGTGACGGACCCTGTTAAATCCGTAGTGGAAGTTAAAGACGTGGACAGGTCAGTCATTCAGGTTGCACTGACGTCGCTTAGAAACATCATTGGCCGCCATACTTTGGATGATGTGCTCAAGGAGCAGGAAAAACTCGGCATAGATATGCGCCTTACCATTGACTCCGCCACTGAACCCTGGGGCGTCAAGGTAACGCGGGTAGAAATGCGGAATGTAGAGATTCCGGAGACGATGCAGCGAGCGATGGCGCAGGAAGCCGAAGCCTTGCGGGAGAAACGCGCCAGGATTATCAAGGCAGAGGCCGAGCTGGAAGCTGCGGTGAAATTAAAGGAAGCAGCCGGGTTGATCATGGAGAACCCGGCGGGTCTCGAACTTCGGCGCATGCAGATGATTACCGAGGTGGGAGCGGAACAGAACACGACGACGATTATCATGATGCCGAGCGAATTTGTTTCGGCCGCTGGCGCGATTGCGGAGTGGGCACGTGTAGCCGCCAGGAAAAAAGGCGAATGACAGGTGCCGTTTGTCGCCAGATCCGGGCTGGCTCAGCCAACGCGCGAACTATCGGACCGGGCCGCTTTGTTTACCGCCGAATCAAGCGGTGCCCGCCCGCTTTTGCGCGAGGAAGAAGCGAATCATCTCAGCCGACGCGTCGGGCCCCGCGGGATCGGTATGCGATCCGCCGCTGCTGCCGCCGGACCAGGCATGGCCCGCGCCATGCAGCACCCAATGCTCGACGATGGTTTCGTCTCCGGCGTTCGCGTACACTACACCGTACGCTGATACGTGCGCCCGCCGGGCACCGCGCCGTCGTGCGTGCTCACGCGCACCGGCTGATTCGTGACGCCGACCATCGACTCGACAATCGCCGCGCCGTTGCTCGGCGCTACAGTGCTGTCGGCATCTCCATGGAATACGATGGTGGGCACGGAATACCGCACGCCCAGCTGTTGTGTCCGCGCTCGCGCGGAGAAACCGGCGGGCGCCGGGCCGCTCTTCATCGCACTGAAAGCCGACGACACGTCATGTGCAGCAGCGTAAGGCAAACCGGAATGCGCGCCGACCGCGGCAAACAATTCCGGGTGCGTGGCGCCGAGAATGACCGCCATTGCGGCGCCGGCCGATAACCCCGCGACGTAAATGCGGCGCCGGTCGATTCTGAATTCCCCCGCGACTTCGTGAGCAATTCCGGCAAGAATCGCAGGCTCGCCGCCGCCGCCACTTTGATCTTCCGCGCGAAACCAGTTCCAGCACTTCGCTCCGTTTGCCTTCACAGCTTGCGCGGGATAAACCACCACAAAGCCATGCTGCTCGGCCAGCGCGTTCATTTGCGTGCCCGCGGCGAAATCGTCCGGCGATTGCGTGCAGCCATGCAGCATCACGACCATGGGCACTTCGTTGCTGCCGTCAGTCGAATAGCTCTGCGGCACATACAACTTGTAGGCGCGCGTGCCGGCGCCATTCGTAAACGAGCGGCTGATAAGTTGCCCGCGCTGTGCGGGCGCCGGCGATGCTGCCCGTTCGAGAGGGCCGCCCGGGGTTGGCGCGTCCGCTGACGGCTGCAACCCCGCGTCCGACAGCGCTTTTTCGATTGTGTGAGTTATTCCCGTCAATGGGCCCGAGCGTGTTTTCAAACCCGCCGATGAAAGTGCGCGCTCTATCGTTTGCGTGATGCTGTCGGCCAGTCCCGGACTGGCGGCGTTTGATTTTGCCGGCGATTGCATGCCCCTGCCCAAGCGGCGGGATAAGTGTTCGAGAAACTTCACAAGGAAAATCTTTCGTAAAAAAAGTTAAATGATGCGATCGGCGAGTGCTTTGCGCACCGCCGCGCTGCAATGGAATGCGCCCAGCACTTCGACGGATTGAATCGCCGCCCGGGCAAGTTCTGGTGTTACGTCGGCGGCGATCCGCGCGAGGCCCACGACGTGGATCTGCAGCTTCTCGCCCGCGTCACGCGCCCGCTTGAGATCTTCGCGGCCAAAATTCTGCAGGCCCAGCACGAGCGTGCGGCGCGCGATGGTCTGCTTGACCTGGTCTGCGTGAACGGCGAGCTGATTGCGGATCGCCGTGCGGATGAGGTCCGTCCGGTTCGAATAAAACCCTTCGCGAACCAGCAGATCGATCTGCCCGAGATCGACGACGCCTAGATTGATCGTCAGCTTCTCCGATTCGCCTGCACCGCGCTTTAATTCCAGGATAGTCGCCATTTTGCCTCCATCTACTTACCATCCATATGGATGGTTGAAAACGGCTCAAGTTCTCACTTTTGCAAATTAAAAGTGAAAAGCACAGCCGCTGCTGAAACCTTTAACTTGTCTGTCAGCGGCTTTCCTACATCAATGGGCGGTTTGATGAGTGATAGAAAATCAGGGCGGCCGGCGCCGCATTCGAGGCGTTCGAAAAAGATTCGGGCGTATCGTGTCCTGACCGCGGGCGGGATTTTCATGAAACCTTCGGCGCCACCAACGGCGATCCCGCGCGCGAGGCTGCACACCTGTTGACCGCTTATTGTGGTGTGCTTCCAATCGGCCTACCATGTGCAATGTATGACGATGTGCTAATAGCGCATCCTTCAGTCTGCGGCTTTAGCGTCTCTCAGTACGCCTTTTTCAAAAAGGTGACGGAATTGAGCAAGGTAGTTAACGCTTCATTCGCGATTCTTATCGCTGCGGGCGGCATGATCAATGCCGGGCTGACCGCCGCGCAAGATTATCCAACCAAGCCCGTGCGCCTGATTCTCGGCCCGGCTTCGGGCGGGCCGACAGACATCACTGCGCGCACATTCGCTGCGAAGTTGAGCGAAATCTGGGGTCAGCAGATCGTCGTCGACAATCACCCCGGCGCCGGCAATACGCTTGGCGGCAGCATTGCAGCCCAGGCGCCGGCGGATGGGTACACGCTGTTCCTGTGCCCGATATCGGACGCGGTGGCGCCAGCGCTGTATAAGAAATTGCCCTACAACCTGCTGACGAGCTTTACGCCCGTTTCCCTGATCGGGACAACGCCGAACGTACTGCTGGTCAATCTATCGGTTCCCGCACGCACGGCGCAAGAATTCGTGGCCTACTCCAAAGCGAATGCGGGCAAGATCAGTTACGGCTCATCCGGCGTTGGCATCTCGACGCATCTCTCTGCAGAACTATTCAAGTCGATGACTGGCGCCGATATCACCCACGTGCCATACAAAGGCGCAGTTGCCGCATTCGCCGATTTGATCGGCGGGCGTATCGAAATGGTGGCCGATAACCTGCCCGGCGTGGTTGATGCGATCAAGGGAAATAGAGTGCGCGCGCTTGGCGTCACAACGTTGAAGCGCAATGCACAGGTGCCGGATGTGCCCACCATCGCCGAGTCCGGCGTCCCGGGCTACGAGGTGATTGTTTGGTACGGGATCTGCGTGCCGGCCGGCGCACCCAAGCGCATCATTGCCAAGATCAATACGGACATGGCAAAGGCGCTGAACGCGCCCGATCTGCGCCAGCGTTTATTTCAGCAGGGCGTCGAAGCCACACCGAGCAGCCCGGAAGCGTTTGCCGCGTTCATCAAGTCTGAAACCGTCAAGTGGGCGAAGGTGGTCAAAGACGCCGGTATTCCCGCGCAATAAAAATGCCGCCGGGCTATATAGGGCAGGGCGTGCCAACAACAATGTATTACTGCGGAAGCGCCGGGGCTTACTATCCCTATGTGAGCCAATGCCCGGAGGGTTGGCAGCAGATGCCTGGCTTGTACTAAAAAGGAATTCTGGTCCGCATTTCCAGCCGTCGATTGTTGCCTTCTGCGCCAACGGCGGGTTTGCCTGCGCTGCGCCCCGCACTTCTGGCATCTCCGACAGTGGTGTTAAAGGAGATCAACTCGCAGCCTTCAAAAAGGCTGGGTGAAAAGGGCAGGAATGGCTCGGCACTCTTGACCAGCCTCCTCACCGATTCACTTAATGCATCATCTCCCTGGTCGAGTGGCGTAGTCTGGATGTCCTCGATCAATCCGTCCTTTCGTAGAGTCATTCGCACCACCACCTCACCCGATATTCTTCTGCCGGAAACATCTTTGGGCCAATCCTTCATGCCGGTTTGTTGAATCTTTTCTCTAACCGCGTTGAGATAGGCGTCCATGGCGGGTGTGATCGTGTTCACATCTACCGAAAAAACCGGACTCGTCTTTTGTTGCGGAATACGGAGATTCAGCGTTCCGCTATTCGGAAGATCGGCCGCCCTCGGTGGAAACCCGACCCACAGAAGCATGAGCAGGAAAACCGTGAATGGTGTTCTGCCGGACGTTTGCATGATCTTCACTCCTGAAGAGAGTCCAAGTTTTACTCACGACCGCCAGACCATCACCGCAAACAGTAGCCTGTTCGCAAATATCTCTAAGATCAAGTCCCCAAGAATTTCCGCACAACCTCCACGAATCCGCGCGGATTTTCCAGCGTGATGTGATGATCTGACGCGGGCACCTCCGCACTTTGCACCTGCGGCGCCCTGGCGCGGACCTCGGCGAGCACCTCGGGACTGAACCGCGCGCTGTGCCCGCCTTTTACTACGAGCGCCGGCACTTTGATCTTTTCCCATAAGGGTACACCAGGGACCTGTTTGAAGTTCGCATACACGCGGCGATCGGCCTTGTGCTGCCATTGCCCTTCGCCGTTCTGCTTTCCGCTATGCGTTGCCATGCGGCGCACGACTTCGGGCGCAGCGAGTTGCGATGCCGCAGGCTCGAGACGGAAGCGCGCGATGAGTTCGTCTTGAGTCGCGAAACTTCTCCCCGCTCGTGCGCTGAACTCGCGCATCTTTGTTACGCGGTCCATAGGCATCAGCATGGTGCTGTCGACGATAATGAGTTTGCTGACGCGGCCCGCATGCGCCGCCGCATAAACCAGCGAGATCATGCCGCCCATCGAATGGCCGACCAGCACGACGTCTTGCAGATCGAGCTTTTCCAGGAAAGCGTTGATGTCTTCGGCGTGGGTTTCGAACGAATAGGTTTGCGGATCGGCCCACGCGCTGTCGCCGTGTCCGCGCAGATCGTGCGCAAGCACATGATGGTCGGGCGTGAATCCCGGCGCCACAAAGTCGAACCAGTGCGCGTGCGCCTGCCCGCCGTGAACACACAGCATCGGCCGGCAGCCTGCAGTGCCGTAATCGAGATAGTGGAGTTTGGTGCCGTTGACTTCGATGGAGTGGCTGGTGGCTGGTGCGGCAGTAAGTTCGGTCATGAGCGATGGGTGATGGGTGGTGGGTGGTGGGTGATGGGTGATGGGTGATGGGTGATGGGTGATTCGTGATGCGTGATGCGTGATGCGTCAGAGAGTCGGGCGCACGCCGTATAAGTAAACTCCAGTGGCCTAACTTTTATAGCACTCGACAACACCCGAAGAAGCGAGCTTGTCGATGTCGCCGCCCTGGTAGCCCATACCTTCAAGGATCTCGCGAGTGTGCTCACCCACATGCGGGCTGTGAGCGAGAGGGTCGCCACTGGCGGGCGGACGCTGGCCGCAGAGTGTTCCCATCGGCACTCGGCCGAGCGTGTCGTTCTCGACCCAGTGCACGGCATCGACCGCCTGCACTTGCAGGTCGGCGAAAAGATCCGTGTATGTATTGACTTTGGCTTTCAGGATGTCGATGGTCGAAAGCAACGCCACCCACTCATCCGAAGTCTTCGTTTCGAATACGGGCCGCAGTTCGGCCATCAGCTCGTCGCGATTCTTTACGCGTGCGCGCGCATCGGCGTAACGCGCATCGGTTATCCATTCTTCCCTGCCGAGCAGTTTGGCGAGCCGCTTGAAGTGTTCATCGCGCCGCGCATTGACGCTCATGAAGCCGTCCTGAGTCTTGAACATGCCGACCGGCATGCCGATGGGTTCAGTGGCGCCGCCCTGTAGATGGTGTTCCATCATCGCCCCCTCCTGCAGCGCGAGCGCGCATTCCAGCAGGCTGGTCTCGATGTGGGCGCCGCGGCCTTTCACGGCTTTCCGGTAAAGCGCGGCCGCGACCGCCTGGAATGCATACAAGCCTGTCGAGAAATCGATCGCCAGCATTTCGATGCGTTGCGGGACACCCGTCGCACCGCGATTGATCGACATCATCCCCGTGTAGGCCTGCATCACCGAGTCTGTTGCGGGATTATCGGAGAGCGGGCCCTTCGCGCCAAAACCGGAAATGGAGAGATAAACAACATTCGGATTGGCCTTGCTGACGCTCGCGTAGTCGAGCTTGAACTTGTCTATCTTGCCGACGCGATAGTTTTGCAGGACCACGTCGCTTTCGGCCGCGAGCCGCTGCACGATCGCCACGCCTTCCGCGGTTTTAAGATCGACGGCGAGCGAGCGCTTGGCGCGGTTGACGATGACCGAATGCGCCGTGTGATCGCCCGTGTGCTTGCCGAGCCGCCGGCTCCAGCAGCCTGTGCCGGTCGGCTCGACCTTGATGACGTCGGCGCCATTGCGCGCGAGGTGCATCGCGCAGTACGGTCCCGCCACGCCCTGCGAGAGATCCAGAACCTTTACGCCTTCGAATGGCAGATCTTCTTCAGTCATCGTACCTTCCTGGAACCTGGCTCAAGAACGATTTGGAACCGCCGATAAACGCGGATGAATTCAAGTGACTTGTCGTTGGCTCGGCGCAAGGTTTCGAATTATATCGGCGTTAATCTGCGTTTTATCGGCGGTTGCTTGTCGGGGTAGTTTTGAGAGGGGTTCTAATTTTTTTTCGGCGACCAGCCATACACCTTCGCGCACGCGCCGCCCATCAGCATTGCGCGCTCGCTATCATTCAGGCGGTTGGTCGTGCGGAACGGCGCAACACCCTGCTCGTAGTTGAGGAGCGCGAAGGTGCGGGTCCAGTCGGTGCCCCACAGGCAGCGCTCGAAGCCCCAGGCGTCGAACACGCGGGCGAGCGGGTCCCAGATGTCGGCGTACGGAAATGGCTCGCGCGACATGGTGCAGACGCCGCTTACCTTGATTGCCGCATTTGGACGGCGGGCGAGCTCGAGCACCTTGGGCAGATCGGCCCAGACAGTGGCTGGCGCCGGTTTCGTGCGCGGCTGATAGAAACCGAGATGGTCGAGGACAAAGCGCGTCTGCGGATGAGCATCGATCAATTGAGTTCCCAGATCGAGATTGTTGCCGCTCTGCAGATTGACAGGAAGATCGAGACGCGCGGCTGCGCGCAGAATGCGATCGATTCCCGCCCTATTGAGGTCCGCGGCGCTTTGCAACGCAAACATCACGCGGATGGCAACCGCGCCCGGCGTCTTTTTCCAATCGGCGAGGATATCCTCCGCGGCCGGATCATTCGGGTCCATTGGCCTGACGATGGCGAAGCGTCCCGGGTGTGCGCGCTGCACGTCAATCGCATAGCTGGCGTCGTATTGATACAGCGAATTCGCCGAGACATTAATTGCGCCGTCCACGCCGACCTTGTCCATCGCGGCGACCATCTCGGCGCCGGTGACGTGGTCAGGCCAGTCATGGGGCGGCCTGTGCCAGGGCCTCTGCGGTGTGTTGGCGGCATAGGCGTGAACCTGCGAATCGATCACAAGCATCGGATATTCTTTCGTCTGAAGTAAAGTCACGGCATTCCAACAGGTTGCGACAACCGTGTCCAGAACGCAACGAGACGCAGCTCCTCATTTCCTATACTACGTTGCGCTTTCAGCCTACATCTTCCTATCGTGTTTTTGCCGAAAATGGTCGAATCGCTTCAATGAGGAGACCGTCATGGAATGGATCATAGTGGAAAGTGCCTGGACCGACGCACGGGGCAGAATCAAAAACCAGTGGAACACGTTGAACGACGACGATCTTGACGCCGTTAACGGCCGGCGCAGCGCGCTGCTCACGCGGCTACAGGACCGCCTGGCCGTGCCGCACGCGGAGGCGGACCGCCAGCTCACCGAATGGGAAGGCAAAAACCACGATCTGTTCGCAGAAACCGCGGACCAGATCAAGCCTTACCTCGGCATCGCCAAGCAATAGGATCGCATCACGCTGGCCGCCGCCGCGATCAACGGCCGAGCGGCGCGAGCGTATCGCGGCAAGGATCGAAGCGTGCAGCGCGCCGGTTGCGTAAATCGCGAAGTCATCTTTCGGCGATGTGCTTCGCGGGCGTTATGTAATCGCCATCGCTCGAACGGGCAGACGTGCAGAATGCAGGCACGCGCAGTACGCTGCCAACACTCATTAAATCCGAAAAGTTAAATCAGGCGACCGCGAGTTCGTGCGTGCTGCGCAGGCTCACGGTGCTGCCGTCGTGCGAGTAAGCACTGGCGGCATTAGTAGAGGAGAAGAGCACGCTTAACGCCTGCTTGGTGCCGCCGAGTCGAGTGCTGATGAGGTTGCCGTTGGTGTCGTTCAACTGCTGAGCGGTCTTCGTGAGTTCGAGCAATCGGCGCCATGTCGTTAGCGCAACCGCCGAGCCGCCCGCATATTTACTCAGTAAGCGGCTCATGCCCGCGCCGTCAACGGTAAGGCTGCTATCGCGCAGCCAGCGCACGCGCTGGTCGCCGAGCCGCTGCAGTTCGAAGAGGCGGGCGGATTTGGTTTCGGCGAACGATGTCACGCGGTCGAGATCCCCGGCGATGAGCGCGAGTTGCTCTTCGCGCAAGAGCGAAACGAACGCGCTCAGCGCCGCGCTTTCTGCGTCGAGTGTGCGGCAAAGCGCGGCAGCATCGGGTTGCAAGCGATCAGGCCTTGTGTGAATTGAGCATCTCGCGCACGGAAGAGATCAGGCGGTCGGCAACTTTGCCCGCATCGACCTTGAAGTGACCGTCGCTGATCGCCTGTTTCAATGCGGCGACCCGGGCAACGTTCACGACTGGCGTATCGGCAAAGCCCTGCTCGATCGCCTGCATGTGCGACGACACGGAACTCAAATTGACGTTCGTATCGACGGGCGATGACGACGTATCCGACGTCTTTTTCGCCTTGCCCTGGGCCTCGACTGAGAGGGCGCCGGGGGTCTGGGTTTTTAAGCTGTTGTCGATCTTCATACTTTATTTCCTCGCGTTAGCGGTCTACCTGCAATTACGGACGATAGGCAGAAGAACTTTAGCCGCAGCCCGTAAATAGCGCGTGAGGCCCGCACCCTGCCTTGCGAGTTTCGTACATAACATACTGACAGATAGAACTAAAAAGCAATTTCCACGATGCCGCCAGCGCGCGCGATGCCGCTGACGGTCTGGCCGTTGGACGTGCGCACTTGGGCGATCTGGCCGTCGGCGGCGTTGCTGAGCGATTTGCCGTCGGCGCTCACGCTAAAGCCGCGCCCCGCCGACTGCAATTTGATGTTCTGACCCTGCTGCACGACGAGCGGCGAGCGCAACATGTCCTGGCGCAGCGGCTGCCCGGCTGCGAGCGGCGAAGCCAGCGTCTTGCCCGTGACCAGATGCGCGTCGGTCAATATGCCGGCCGGCAACTGGGTCAGATCGCCATTTTGTATAGCGAAATCCGCGGGCGTCAGCGGCTGGCCTTGCGGCAGCGGACGGGCGGTGACGACATAGTCGCCCGTTACTTTGATTTGTGCGGTGACATAAATGCTCCAGGGCGCGGCGCCGCTGCACCGCACGCCCAGCGAAGTCATGCCCCACAGCCGCGCGCCGGGCGGCAGGAAAACTTCGGGGGCAGGGCAGGCGGCCAGCACCGTGCGCGGGTCGATGCCGCCCGCGGTAAAGCTCACCTGGCCGGGCAGGCCGGTGGTCTGCACGCGCAGGAAATTCTCCACTGCTTTCTGGATTGCGGCGGCGTCCTGGCGCGGCGCAGTTTGCGCGTATGCGTAAGCGGCAGCGCTCAACGCGCACAGCAAGATCAGGCTGGAAATTCGTTTCATGTGCAATCCCGCGATTGATCGAGGTTGATCTGATGGAGGGATTTTGCGCTTCCTGCCGCGTCGGGCAGCGCCGGAATTGGGCGGGTTTTGCGGCCTTAATCGGCCGATAGCCGCGCGGCCTGCCTACCTATGATGATGGCCATGAGTAACCGCCACTTGACCGCCACGATAACCAGCGACGCCGCAGATATTAACGGCGCGGCGCGCGGCGGCTTGAGCCGGCAACGCACTGCTTAATGTAGCACGGGTAGCACGGGACCACGACCATGGCCAACGACCTCGACACTCATCTGCAGTTCCACGCGCAAGCGCTGAACCTGCGCGCGATGCGCCAGCAGCTGCTCGCGTCGAACATTGCCAATGCCGACACGCCAGGCTACAAGGCGCGCGACATCGATTTCAGCAAGATGCTGCAGGACAAGCTCGCCGACCGCGCGCAATCGCCGCAGGTTGCGCAGACGGCCGCGGGTCACGCCGCGCCCGCGTCGCAAGGCATCGATCAGGCCGCTGTGCAATACCGCACCGTGCTGCAGCCTTCGATCGACGGCAACACCGTCGACATGGACGTCGAGCGCGCTCAGTTCGCGGAGAACGCCATCCATTACGAAGCAAATCTCATGTTCATCAACAGCCAGCTCAAATCGATGCTGGCCGCGCTACAGGGGTAATCACCATGTCGCTGTTCAGCGTATTCGATATTTCCGGCGGCGCATTGACTGCGCAGTCGCAGCGCCTCAACACGATCGCGAGCAATCTCGCGAATGCCGACAGCGCGACCGGGCCGGACGGCAAGCCGTACCGCGCCAAGCAGGTTGTGTTCAGCAGCGTGCCGCTCGCGGGCGACGCCGTGTCCGGCGTGCGCGTGACGGGCGTGATCGAAGACCCGTCGCCGATGAAAAAAGTGCACGACCCCAAGCATCCGCTCGCCGACGACAAGGGTTACATCACGATGCCCAACGTCAACGTCGTCGACGAGATGGTCAACATGATCTCGGCGTCACGCTCGTACCAGAACAACGTTGAAGTCATGAACACCGCCAAAACGCTGCTGCTGAAAACGCTGCAGCTAGGTTCATAAAAGTACAAGGAGCAACCATGAGCACCGTGCAAAGTTCGACCGCCTCGACCCTCGCGAACACCGCGACCACAGCCACCGCGCCGGCATCGGGTTCCGCCACCGACATCCAGGACCGCTTTCTCAAGCTGCTCGTCACGCAGATGAAGAACCAGGACCCGCTGAACCCGATGGACAACTCGCAGGTCACGAGCCAGCTCGCGCAGATCAGCACCGTCAACGGCATCCAGCAGCTCAACACGACCATGCAGAACATGGCATCGTCGTTCCTGTCCGCGCAGTCGACGCAGTCGACTTCGCTGATCGGCCATACCGTGCTCACGGACGGCAGCACGCTCAACGTCACCGACGGCGGCTCCGCCTACGCCGCGATCGATCTCGCGCAGGCAGCGACGAGCGTCAAGGTCAATATCGTCGGCCCGGCCGGCAACGTCGTGCGCCAGCTCGATCTCGGCCCGCAGCAGTCCGGCATCGCCGGCTTCCAGTGGGACGGCCTCGACGACAGCGGCGCGAAAGTCACCGCCGGCAGCTACACGTATCAGGTCGCCGCCGCCAACGGCGGGCAGAAGGTCGACACGACGAACTACATGGCGGGCTCGGTCGCAAGCGTCACGCTCGCGACCGACGGCGCTCATCTGCAGGTCACGGGCGTCGGCGACGTGACGATGCAGCAAATCAAACGAATCATGTAACGCGGGAGACTACGATGGGATTTCAGACAGGTTTGAGCGGACTCAATGCGGCGTCGCAGACTTTGGACGTCATCGGCAACAACGTCGCCAACGCGAACACGGTGGGCTTTAAGGAATCGCGCGCGCTGTTTGCCGACGTCTATGCGACGTCGCTGAACGGCGGCGGCTCCAACGCGGTCGGCATCGGCACCAAGGTCGCCGGCATCCAGCAGCAGTTTTCGCAGGGCAACATCTCGGTCTCTAACAACCCGCTCGACATAGCGATCAACGGCAAGGGCTTTTTCCGCGTCAGCGACAACGGCACGGTGACCTATTCGCGCAACGGCCAGTTCCACCTCGATGACGCCGGCAATATCGTGAACGCCGACAACCTCCAGCTTACCGGCTACGGCGTCGACGTTAACGGCAACATTGTGCCGTCCGCGCCCGCGCCGCTGCAGATCTCGAGCGCGCAACTGCCGCCGACGATCACCACGAGCTTCAAGCCCAATCTCAATCTCGATTCGCGTGAAGCAGTGCCCGCGACGGCGGTGTTCAACCCGCTCGATCCGACGAGCTTCAACGAGTCGACCTCCGGCACCGTCTATGACAGTCTGGGCAACTCGCACGTCTTCACGCTGTTTTTCGTGAAGACGGCGGTCGCCGGCCAGTGGGCGATGCACGGCACGGTCGACGGCACCGCCCCGGCCAACGTCAACCTCGGCGCTGGCGCCGGCACCCCGATCAATCTTCAGTTCAACACCAGCGGCGCGCTGACGACCGCGATGCCGATCGCGGGCGTCTCGCTCACGATAGGCGGTGGTGCCGCCACGCCGTTGACGTTCGCCACCGACTTCACGGGCTCGACCCAGTTCGGCTCGGCCTTCGCCGTCAACTCGCTGTATCAGGATGGCTTCACCTCGGGCCGCCTGTCCGGCTTTACCGTCGGCGGCGACGGCATCATCGTCGGCCACTATACGAACGGCCAGAGCAAGAACCTCGGCCAGGTCGTGCTCGCGAATTTCGGCGATCCCGAAGGCCTGAAGCCGCTCGGCAACAATCAATGGGAAGAAACCTCGGCGTCCGGCATCCCCATCGTTGGCGCGCCGCAAACCGGGAGTCTCGGCGCGCTGCAGGCAGCGGCGGTCGAAGAATCCAACGTCGACCTGACAGCCGAGCTCGTCAACATGATCACCGCGCAACGCGTGTATCAGGCGAACGCGCAAACCATCAAGACGCAGGATTCTGTTCTGCAGACGCTGGTTAACCTCAGGTAAGTGCGTCAGCGCAGCCTGAACCAAGGACGGAACCGCCATGGATCGCATGATTTATCTCGCAATGAGCGGCGCGAAGCAGGCGCTGACTCAGCAGGCGACGGTCGCGCACAATCTCGCCAACCTGACCACCAACGGGTTTCGCGCAGAGACGGCGGTCTTTCGCGCGGTGCCGGTGGTCGGCGCCGGTGCGAATACACGCGCATTCGTGGTCGACTCGACGCCCGGCGCCGATTTCACGCCCGGCGTGATCCAGAGCACCGGCCGCGATCTGGACGTCGCCATTCAAGGCAAGGGCTGGATCGCGGTGCAGGCGGTTGACGGCAGCGAGGCGTACACGCGCAACGGCAGCTTTCAGACGAACGCGAACGGCGTCTTGCAGACGCGCAATGGCAACGCGGTGCTTGGCGACGGCGGTCCGCTGTCGATTCCGAACGACACGCTCGTTACGATCGCCAGCGACGGCACGGTGTCGACGGTGCCCACGGGCAACCGGCCGGCGGCGAATTCGACGATAGGCCGCATCAAGCTCGTCAATCCGCCGGAGCAATCGCTCGAGCGCGGCCTCGACGGTCTGTTCCGCGTGCGCGGCGGCGCGCCCGCCGCGGCCGACGCGAATGTCCGCGTCGCCTCGGGGGCGCTCGAATCGAGCAACGTCAACGCGGTCGACGCGATGGTCAACATGATCTCGCTCGCGCGCGGTTTCGACATGCAAATGAAGATGCTGCAGAACCAGGAAGGCAACGAAAGCAAGGCCGCCCAACTGCTGGCGGTGCAGGGCTGACGCGCCGGCAATTCCACCGGCGCCTAAATTGAAACGGGAAAGCACATGATCCGCTCACTATGGATTTCTAAGACCGGCCTCGACGCCCAGCAGACGAACATGGATGTCACCGCCAACAACCTGGCTAACGTCAGCACCAACGGCTTCAAGCGCGCGCGCGCGGTGTTCGAAGACCTGCTCTATCAAACGCTGCGCCAGCCCGGCGCGCAATCGTCGCAGCAGACGCAGCTGCCGTCGGGCCTGCAGCTCGGCACGGGCGTGCGCCCGGTCGCGACCGAGCGCATCTTCACGCAGGGCAATTTGCAGCAGACGAGCAACCCGCTCGACGTCGCCATCAACGGCGGCGGATTCTTCCAGGTGCTGATGCCGGACGGCACGACCTCGTACACGCGCGACGGCTCGTTTCACGTCGACAGCCAGGGCCAGCTCGTCACGTCGAGCGGCTTTCAGGTGCAGCCCGCGATCACGATCCCGGCGAACGCGCTCAGCGTCACGATCGGACGCGACGGCACGGTCTCGGTGACCAAGGCCGGCACGGCGGCGCCGAGCTCGGTCGGCAGCCTGCAGCTCGCGAATTTCGTCAATCCGGCCGGCCTGCAGAGCATGGGCGAGAACCTCTACGTCGAAACCGCCGCGTCCGGTACGCCGGGCACCAACGCACCGGGCTCGAACGGCCTCGGCCTCCTGAGCCAGGGCTATGTCGAAACGTCGAACGTCAACGTCGTTGAAGAGCTGGTCAACATGATCCAGATTCAGCGCGCATATGAAATCAACTCGAAGTCGATCCAGACTTCGGACCAGATGCTGCAAAGACTCACGCAGATGTAAGGGCATGACCATGAACCGCTCGAACTTTATTCGTAACACGCTGGCCGCGGTGGCGCTCGCCATGCTGTCCGGCTGCATCACGACGACGCCGTCGACCTCCGTGCATCAGCCCATGACGGTGCGCCCGGTCGAGCCGGCGGCGCCGCGCGTGGTGAACGGCGCGATCTATCAGGCCGCCTATAACTTCCGGCCGCTGTTCGAAGACCGCCGCGCGCGCAACCCCGGCGACACGCTGACGATCAACATCATCGAGAACACCTCGGCCGACAAGAAATCGAACACGACCACCAATCGCTCGAGCGACAACAACTTTGCGGTGCCGAGCATCGCCGGGCTGCCGGGCAAAAGCTTCCTCGGCGCCGGGCTCGCGGCGACGTCGGACATGAAGTTCAGCGGCGACGGCGAGACGGCGAGCAACAACGTGTTCACCGGCACCATCACCGTGACGGTCATCGACGTGTTCGCCAACGGCAACCTGCTGGTGAGCGGCGAGAAGCAGGTCGGCATCAATCACGCATCCGAATTCATCCGCTTCTCGGGCGTCATCAATCCAGCCAATATCACGGCCGCCAACAGCGTCAACTCGGTGCAGGTCGCCGACGCGCGGGTCGAATACCGCGGCAGCGGGCAGATCGAGAACGCGCAGAACATGGGCTGGCTGTCGCGCTTTTTCCTGAACGTACTGCCGTTCTGACCGTGAGGATGGCCACCATGCATAGCCACAAAAGATTATCGGCAGCGAGCTTGTGGCTGCTGCTTGCCGCGCTGATCGGCGAGTCGCTGATCGCCTTGCCGGTGCGCGCCGAGCGCATCAAGGATCTCGCGACGGTGCAGGGCGTGCGCGCGAACCAGTTGATCGGCTACGGCATCGTCGTCGGCCTCGACGGCAGCGGCGACCAGACCACGCAGACGCCGTTCACGACGCAAAGCCTCATCAGCATGCTGAGTCAGCTCGGCGTCAATCTGCCGCCGGGCACCAGCCTGCAATTGAAAAACGTCGCGGCGGTCATGATCACCGCGGCGTTGCCGGCCTTCGCCAAACCCGGCCAGACCATAGACGTGACGGTGTCGTCGATGGGCAACGCGAAATCGCTGCGCGGCGGCACGCTGCTGCTGGCGCCGCTCAAAGGCGCGGACGGCCAGGTTTACGCGATGGCCCAAGGCAACGTGCTGGTCGGCGGCGCGGGCGCGTCGACGGCGGGCGGCTCCAGCGTCACCGTCAATCATCTTGGCGTCGGCCGCATCAGCGCGGGCGCGTCGGTCGAGCGCGCGGTGCCGACGGTCGTGGGCCACGACGGCTATATCTTTCTCGAGCTCAACACAACGGACTTCACGACCACGCGCCGCGTCGTCGATGTCATCAACAAGACTTTCGGCGACGGCGCCGCGCAGGCCATCGACGGCCGCGTCGTGCAGGTGGCCGCGCCGCCGGACGCCGACCAACGCATCGAATTCCTGTCACGCGTCGAAAGCCTCGACGTGCGCCCCGGCGACAGCATGGCGAAAGTCATCCTCAATGCGCGCACCGGCTCCATCGTCATGAACCAGGCGGTGACCGTCGAGACCTGCGCCATCGCGCACGGCAATCTCTCGGTGGTCATCACGAGCGAGCCCATCATCAGCCAGCCCGGCCCGTTCTCGAGCGGCACGACGGTGCAGGCCAACAAAGAGCACATCGAAATCCGCCAGGACAAGGGCGGCCTCACCATGGTCAAGGGTGTCAACCTCGCCGAAGTGGTGAAGGCATTGAACTCGATCGGCGCGACGCCGCAGGACTTGCTGGCGATCTTGCAGGCGATGAAAACCGCCGGCGCGCTGCGCGCAGAACTGGAAATCATATGACCGTCCCGCAAAGTCAAAGTGCGGCGAGCGCGCTCGCGTTCGACGCGCAAAGTCTCGATGCGTTGAAGCTGCAGGCCAAGCGCGATCCCAAGCAGGCGATCGCCGGCGCAGCCAAGCAGTTCGAAGGAATGTTTCTCGGCATGGTGCTCAAAAGCATGCGCGAAGCGACGCCGCAGACCGGCATGTTCGACAACGAGCAGACCAAGCTTTACACGTCGCTGTTGGACCAGCAGCTCGCGCAGCACCTGGCCGCGCGCGGCACCGGGCTTTCCGAAGTGATGGCACGCCAGTTGTCCGCCAACGCGGTAGCGTCGCCGGAGCCGGCAGACGCAGAAGCCGACGTTGGTCTGCCGCTGACCGAATCCGCGCCGACCCTGCACGAAGTAGTGCCGAAAGAATTACGCACGCTGTCACCGGCGACCGTGGACTTTGCCAAACAGACTTTATTGCGCGCAACCGAAGCAGTGCGTGCAGCCGCGCCGAAGAACAAAGTGCAGCCCGCGCCGTTGCCGCTCGCCTCGCCGCCTCCGGTGCAGCGCGCGGCGCAGGTGTCCGACTCGGGCGCAGTGCAGCCGGCCGCGAGCGACAGTCCGGCAGCGACGTCGCCCATCGCCAGGACGCGCGATTTCATCCAGCGCATCTGGCAGCATGCGACCGAAGCCGCGCAGGCCATCGGCATCAAGCCGCAATTCATGGTCGGCCAGGCGGCGCTCGAAAGCGGCTGGGGCCAGCACGAAATCCGCAACGCGAACGGCACGACGACGCACAATCTGTTCGGCGTCAAGGCGACGAAAGACTGGACCGGCCCTACCGTCGAGCGGACGACGACCGAATACGTAAACGGCGTCGCGCAGAAGACCACGGCGAAATTCCGCGTCTACTCGTCGTACGCCGAAAGCTTCCGCGATTACGCGAGCTTCCTGAAGAACAATCCGCGCTATTCGGCAGTAATTGATCATGGCAAAGACGCGGCGGGGTTTGCGCGCGGCCTGCAAAAGGCGGGTTATGCGACTGATCCCGCGTACGCGAGCAAACTGATGAAGCTCATCAACGGGCCGACGCTGAAGCAGGCGGTGAACGATGTGCCGCCCGCGCAAGCCACCGCCAAGATCGATATCAAGGCGTGATGCCGGGTCTGTATAGGCGATTGCGATGAGCAGCGGTATCTACAACATTGGTGTGACCGGGCTGAACGCCGCGCAGGCGGGTCTGCTCACGACCGGCCACAACATCACCAATGCCAACACCGCGGGCTATCACCGCCAGTTGATTCAGCAGAGCGCGGCGACGCCGCTGCTCACCGGCTCCGGCTTCCTCGGGCAGGGCGTGCAGGTTGATACGGTGCTGCGCTCGTACAGCCAGTTTCTCGACACGCAGCTCGGACAGGCGCAGTCGCAGGCGAGCTTTTATTCGACGTATCACACGCAGCTCTCGCAGATCGACAACATAGTGGCCGATACGTCGGCCGGCGTGTCGCCCGCGCTGCAGAATTTCTTTGCGGCCGCGCAGGCAGTGGCGACCAATCCGGCGGACGTGCCGTCGCGGCAGTCGCTGGTGTCGGCCGGCGCCGCGCTCACGTCGCGCTTCAATGCGCTGGCGTCGCGCCTCGATGAGTTGCGCAGCGGCGTCAATTCGCAGCTCGCCACCACGGTGAGCGAAGTCAATTCGTACGCGCAGCAACTGGGCGCGCTCAACAACCGCATCATGATCGCGCAGCAGAACCCCGGGCAGCCGCCGAACGATCTGCTGGACCAGCGCGATGCGATCGTGAGCAAGCTCAATGAGCTGATAGGCGCGGTGGCCACGCCGCAAAGCAACGGCACGATCAACGTCTTTATCGGCAACGGCCAGAACCTGGTGGTCGGCACACAAGTCATGACGCTCGCAGCCGCGCCGGCGGTCGACGACCCGCAGCGCCTTGAAGTCGGCTACAACGTTGGCGGCAGCACCGTGCTGCTCAACCAGACCAATTTGCAGAGCGGCACGATCGGCGGGCTGCTGGCGTTCCGCGCCAACGACCTCGATGCCGTTCAGAATGCGCTGGGCCGCGTCGCGCTTGGCGTGGCGCAGACGTTCAACGATCAGAGCAAGCTGGGGCAGGACCTGAATGGCGCGCTCGGCGGCAATTTCTTTACTGCGCCGGCGCCGGTCGTCATTCCGCAATCGACCAATCCGTCCGCGTCCGTGATCACTGCGAGCATCGCCAACGTCGGCGCGCTGACGACGAGCGATTACCGGCTCAGCTATAACGGCGCGAATTATATCGTCACGCGCCTCTCGGACAATACGTCGACGAGCTATGCGTCGTTGCCGCAGACGGTCGACGGCGTCACGATTACGCTCGCATCCGGCGTGCCGGTGAACGGCGACAGTTTTCTCATCGAGCCGACGCGCAATGCGGGCCGCCAGATCGGCATGGCCATTAACGATCCGGCGAAAGTCGCGGCGGCAGCGCCTATCCGCACGTCTGCCCCCGGCGCGAATATCGGGTCCGGCACCATCAACGCGGGCACGGTCAACGCGCCGCCACCGCCGAATGCGAACCTGCAGCAACCAGTGACGATTACTTTCACCGGTCCCGGCACATTCAACGTGAACGGCGTCGGCACCGGCAATCCCGTGGGTGTCGCTTATGCCGCAGGCAGCACTATCACTTACAACGGCTGGACGATTCAGATCAGCGGCAGCCCGGCAGCGGGGGACACGTTCACTGTATCGACCAACAGCGGCGGCGTTGCCGACGGACGCAATGCATTACTGCTGGCAGGCTTGCAGACGCAAAACTCGCTGGGCGCGGGCACAACGACGCTGCAAGGCGCGTACAGCCAGATGGTAAGCGCGGTCGGCACCAAGACGCAGCAGATCGACGTTACGTCGCAGGCGCAGAACACGCTGGTCGATCAGGCGACGCAGGCGCAGCAGTCGCTGTCGGGCGTCAACCTCGACGAAGAGGCGGCCAATCTGCTGCGCTACCAGCAGGCTTATCAGGCGTCGGGCAAAGTCATTCAGATTGCTTCGACCCTGTTTCAGACCATACTCGATCTGGGCAAATAAGGAGCAGCCATGCGCATCAGCACCAGCATGATCTACGACACAGGCGTCGCGAGCATGCAGCAAAGCCGCAACAACGAGATCAAGCTGCAGCAGCAGCTCAGCAGCGGCCAGCGCGTGCTGACGCCGTCCGATGATCCCATCGCCGCGTCCACCGCGCTCGACGTCAAGCAGTCGCAGGCGATCAATACGCAGCTGAAGACGAACGGCGACAGCGCGAAGTCGCAGCTCGGCCTCGAGGACAGCGCGCTTTCCGATGTCAACACGCTGCTGCTCAACGTCAAAACACTCGCGGTCTACGCGGGCGATGCGACGCTGAACAACAGCGACCGCGCGAGCATCGCGACGGAGCTTTCGAGCAGCTATCAGGAACTGCTCGGCATCGCCAACCGTAGCAATGGCAACGGACAATTCCTGTTCTCCGGCTTTCAGGGTGCGACGCAACCGTTCTCGGCAACGTCGCCGGGCAACGTCGCGTACGCGGGCGACACCGGGCAGCGCATGACGCAGATCGGCAGCACGCGCACCATCCCGGTCGGCGATTCAGGCAATGCGATATTCCGCGCGATCAAGAACGGCAACGGCACGTTCGCGACGGCGGGCGGCGCCGGCAACACCGGCGGCGGCACCATAGACTCCGGCGTGGTCGCCGATCCGTCGAAATGGAATGTCGCCGGCAACTCGAAAGATTTCACGATCAAGTTTTTCACCAACGCCGCGACGCCGCCGGTGACGACCTACGACATCGTCGACAACGTCAACAACGTGTCGCTTTTGACCGGCGCGGCGCCGGCGGCCGGACCTTACCTGCGCACATACACGCCCGGCGGCACGATCAGTCTTGCCACGCAAGCGCCGCCCGACACCAACCCGGCGCCGTTCGATTACGGCGCGACGGTGACGGTCAGTGCGGCGCCGGCGAGCGGCGACACATTTACCGTCAAGGCGAGCACTAACAAGGACATCTTCTCGACGCTGCAGGGCCTGATCTCGGCGCTGCAAACCGGCACCAGCGGCACGCCGCAGACAACGGCTGCCTATCAGAACGCGCTTAACGCGGCGATGTCCGGGCTCGACAACGCTTACAACAACGTGCTCAAGGTGCGCTCCGACGTCGGTGCGCGGCTGAAAGAAGTCGACGCCGCGCAAAGCACCAGCGACGATTTGTCGTTGCAATACAGCACGACACTTTCGGGCCTGACGGACCTCGACTACAACAAAGCGGCCAGCGATCTCAGCCTGCAGCAAACTTATCTGCAGGCGGCGCAGCAGTCGTTTCTGAAGGTCACGTCGCTCAACTTGTTCGACATGCTGCGATGAGCGCGCTGGCCCGCAGGATCGATGTCGTCGCGCTCTGCATCGCCGCGCTTTGCGGCGGTTGCACGGGGCTCAATCTTTCGCGAAATCCCCCCCTTGTCCCGGTCGACGAAATCAATGTCAGCCGCACGCTTTCCATCCCGCTCGAGGCGATCGCGGCCGGCGCGTTGCTCTACGTGATCATCGACCCGCTGGCCCCGAACTGGCAGATCGAAGAAAGCAAGCTCGACGGCGGCCGCTATCTCATCGCGATGAAGAAAAAACGCTTCACCACCGGCGGCGACGGCGAAGCCGCGCAGATCTTCTATCGCCGCGCCGCTCAGCTCGCGCGTGAGAACAATGGCGCGTATCGGGTCGTCTCGTACTCGGAAGGCATAGAATCATACGTGCTGATTGCGCAGCGAGTGGCACAGGGGGTGGTGGAGGTTACGGCGCGGTAGAGGTTTGGTTTTATTTGTGCTGATGTGCACGCGCACGGGACAGCTTCAGCCAACGCTCATCGCCTCCAGGAAAGCCCGAATCTGCTTGGGCGACCGCAAATGGTGGATATCCTTGGTTGCTGCCGCTTCGGCAACAAGCCGCCTGTACTTTGGCGCCAAGTGACGCTCGCAGCCGGAGATCACGCGATACGAACTCATAGTGCTGCTCCACATCGGACTCCCCTCAGGCCATCCTTCCGGCGTCACAAAGAGACCTTTGATGAAGCGCTTTGTCACCCATCTATAGTGCGTTAAGAGCGGCAGGTCGACGTAAACGAGCGTGTCCGCAGCGGAGAAATGCTCCCACGCCGAAGGCACGCAGCCGTACCCGTCGATGATCCACCCGTCGCGACGGAGGATTTCCGCATGCGCTGCCAAATACTTCTCTTGAGTAACCGCGGCGCCTCCAACCTCGAATTGCAACGTGTCGATCGAATACAGCGGCAGGCCTGTCAGTTGCGCCAGACGCCTGGAAAGCGTTGATTTGCCTCCGCCGGCATTGCCGAATACAGCGATTTTTTTCATGCGGAAATTTTTTTGTGCCTGTCTCTGGGGCCCAGGAGCAATACGTTACGTGCGTCGTGGATTATTTTTTAAATTTAACTTGTATTAGTTTCTCTACGCTGTGCCGCCAGGAGTTCGAGCGTCTTCGCGTCGTCCATCCCCTGAAAGAAGCGAAGCAACGAGTCGGCAAAAATAGAGTCGGGAGCGCGCTACAGACTGAATCTTGGCCATGACAGGTTTCACTTCGTAAGATTTAGGCTTTTCGCCATCCGGAAGTCGCGACTTTTCCCCGCTGAATTCGATTTAGAGGTCGTTGTACGCGGCATTTGTACTGCCCGGAACAAAGGACCATTTGCCCGAGACATTCCAGCATTAATCAGTCTCATGATAACGGAGCATTTATCGTTAACGTATCGACTGAACGTGTAGTTGAAAAAAGTAGTTGCCGATATGATCGGTTCGCGATTGACGGACAACAATCCATGTGCGTCTGTTGACACATTACGCTGCGCCGAACGCGTGCGCAATCCCGCGCTATAAGCGCGTAGAGAGATGAAACAGTAGAGTGAGTTGGTGCGCTAGCGCGCAGAGACCCGCATCATCGCCTGCAGCCCTTGCTCGAAGAGCTTCTCGAATCCGGGCACCATATAAGGCAGCACCAGAAGCAGCGCGATGAAGCCAACGCCAAGGGTGAGCGGGAACCCGATCGCGAAGATGTTCAGTTGCGGCGATGCCCGTGTGAGGACAGCAAGTGCCGAGTTGGTGATGAGTAAAGCGGCGATCAAGGGCAGTGACAACTGGACTGCCGCTTGAATTATCATGCCGCCCCATTGTACGAGCGCCATCGCGCCGGCGGCGGTGGACATGGCGGCTTCAGGCGGTACGGTGCGAAACGATTCGACGAGGGAAGCGATCATCAGCAGATGGCCGTTGACCGATAGGAATACGAGCGTTGCGAGCAGGTTCAGATATTGGCCGATGACAGGGACCTGGCCGCTGCTTTGTGGATCGTAGAACTGCGCGAAGCCGAGGCCCATTTGCGAGCCGATGATGTCGCCGGCCATGTTGATGGCTGCAAACACAATGCGCATGGCGAAGCCCATGCCGATGCCGAGCATGACTTCGCGCGCGAGCAGCAGCATGCCGTAGGCGGAATCGGGTGAGACCGCGGGCGCCGCCGGCAGCGTAGGCGCGACGAGTACTGCCAGCATCACGCCGAGGCCGATCTTGGCAGTGAGCGGGAACTGCGGGTTGCTGGTGATGGGGGCGCTGGCGATCAGCGCGAGAATGCGCGCCAGCGGAAACACGATCAGCATGACCCACTGGTCGAGCTGGGCCGTGGTGAACGTGATCATGCGCGAGTAAGGCGCGCCGGCGTCAGCCGATGACGCCGGGAATGCTGGCGAAGAGGCGCCGCACGTAATCGACGAGCACTGTCGTCATCCACGGCCCGGCAACTACCAGCGTTACGAAAACGCCGATGAGCTTGGGGATGAACGACAGAGTCATCTCGTTGATCTGCGTCGCCGCCTGAAACACGCTGACGACCAGGCCAATCGCCAGCGCAGCGAGCAGCACAGGTGCCGCGACCAGCAACATGGTCAGCAGGGCGTTCTGGCCGATCGACATGACGGTTTCTGGAGTCATACGGCGAAACTCTGCGCGAGCGAGCCGATAAGCAGGGCCCAGCCATCGACGAGGACGAAGATCATGAGCTTGAAGGGCAGCGACACCATCGCCGGCGACACCATCATCATGCCCATGGACATCAGGATGCTCGCCACCACCATGTCGATGATGAGGAAGGGAATCAGCACGATGAAGCCGATCTGGAACGCGGTCTTCAGCTCGCTGGTGACGTAGGCGGGCAGCAGCACTTTCAGCGGCACGTCCTGCACGTTGTCGATTTTCGTGTCCGAGAGCTTGAGGAACAGCGCAAGGTCGCCTTCGCGCGTCTGCTTCAGCATGAAGCCGCGCAAAGGCACGCTGCCTTTTTCGATCGCCTGCGTCATGCTGATCTTGTTTTCGGCGAACGGCTGATAAGCCTCGGCGTAGATCTTGTCGAGAACCGGCGACATTACGAACAGCGTCAGGAAAAGCGCGAGCCCTATCAGCACCTGGTTCGGCGGCGAAGTCGGCGTGCCGAGCGCCTGCCGCAGCAGCGAGAGCACGATGATGATGCGCGTGAAGCCGGTCATCATCAGCAATACTGCGGGGAGGAAAGTCAGCGAAGTCAGCAGCAGCAGCGTCTGTATGCTGAGGCTGTAAGTCTGGCCGCCGCCGGGCGCCGGCGTGCTCGTCAAAGCGGGCAGGCCTTGTGCTGCGGCAAGCGGCGTGAATGAAAACGCCAGTGCGCACGCGCCGAGCGCGAGCGCGCCAAACGATAGCCGGCAGCGACGATTATTTTTCACCGCCGGCTCCTTGGCCACGTCCGTCCATGAATTTTTTCAACCATTGCGCGAACGGCGGTTGCGCGGACATCGGCGCCGGTGTGCTTTCGTCTTTCTCCACGCGCGGCATCTGATGCAGGGCATTTACGCTGCCGGGCGCGACACCCAGCACGAGCCAGGTCGAGCCGACTTCCACTACAACGACCCTTTCGCGCTGGCCGACCGCGGCCCCCGCGATTACGCGCAAGACGCTCGAGCTGCCATACGTCCTCGGCGCCAGCCGTTTGAGCAGCCAGGCAGCACCCGCGATGACCGTGAGCACGAGCGCCATACCGAGCACTACGCTCAGCAATTGGCCGGTCACCGGCGTCGGCGCGGCAGTCGCTTGCTGCGCGTGCGCAAAACCGCTCCACGCGCTGGTCAAGGCACATGCGGCAACCCGCGCGGTTCTTGCAAGGCGCAGGCTCATCGCTTGAGCTTACGCAACCGCTCGGACGGCGTGATGATGTCGGTGAGGCGGATGCCGAACTTGTCGTTGACGACGACGACTTCGCCCTGCGCGATCAGGCAGCCGTTGACGAGCACGTCCATCGGCTCGCCGGCAAGACCGTCGAGCTCGACGACCGAGCCTTGCGCAAGTTGCAAGAGGTTCTTGATGGCGATCTTCGTGCGTCCCAGCTCGACGGTAAGCTGAACCGGGATGTCGAGAATCATATCGATGTCGTTGTGCGCGCCCGCGGCGGCGGCGCCACCGGCTGCCGAGAATTGCTCGAATATGGGCGCTGCAACCTGCGTGGCGCCGTCGGCAGGCGGCGCCTGTTCGGACATCGCGGCCGCCCAATCGTCGGCGGAAATTTGCGCGTCAGCTGCTGCTTCTGTCATGGCGTTTCTCCTGTCTATCCTGTCAATTGTCCTGCCCGGCGTTCGAGAGCAATTGCTCGACGCGCAGTGCATACTGGCCGTTGAAAATCCCGCATTTGCATTCCATTACCGGCACGCCGTCCACTTCCGCGACCATCGGCTGCGGAATATCGAGCGCGATGATGTCGCCGACCTGCATGCCTAGCAGCTGGTCGAACGTGAGCTCAATGTGGCCGAGATTGACGACCATCTCGACCTCGGCGGTCTGCACCTGCTTGGTGAGCAGGCGCACCCAGCGCTTGTCGGCCTCCATGTGCTCGCCCTGCAAACTGCTGTAAAGCAGGTCGCGGATGGGCTCCAGCATCGAGTACGGCAGGCAAATGTGAAACTCGCCGCCGGCCGCGCCGAACTCGATGTTGAACGTGGTGACAACGACGACTTCGTTGGGCGTCGCGATGTTCGCGAACTGCGTGTTCATTTCGGAACGCACGTATTCGAATTTCACGCCGTGCACCGAGGCCCACGATTTTTCGAGGTCGTCGAACACGATCTCGAGCATGCGCCGGATGATGCGCTGCTCGGTCGGCGTGAAGTCGCGGCCTTCGACGCGCGTGCGCATCTGGCCGGTGCCGCCGAACAGGTTGTCGACGACGAGGAACACGAGGTTGGGGTCGAAAATGAACAGCGCGGTGCCGCGCAACGGCTTGACGTGCACGAGATTCAAATTGGTCGGCACGACCAGGTTGCGGATGAATTCGCCGTACTTGACGACGCGCACCGGACCGACCGAAATCTCGGCGGTGCGCCGGACGAAGTTGAAAAGCCCGATGCGCAGCAGGCGCGCGAAGCGCTCGTTGATGAGTTCGAGCGTGGGCATGCGCCCGCGCACGATGCGCTCCTGCGTGGCGAGATTGTAGGGGCGCACGCCCGATGTGTCCGCCTCTGCCTTGGTTTCTTCGGGTTCGCCGCTCACGCCTTTCAGCAGCGCATCGACTTCTTCCTGCGATAAAAAATCCTTGCTCATCGCGGCATCACTGCACGATGAACGACGTAAACAGCACGTTCTGCACCGGCAGCTTTGAGGCGGCAGCGGCCGCTTTGTCGCCGCCCGCAGGAGCGCCCTTGGCATCGGCATCGGCGCCTGCGCCTTCGGCAGGTTTGTCGGCTTCCGTTTCGCCCTCGGGTTTCGCGTCGCCATCCGCGGGTTTCGCATCCGCCGCGGTCGCTTTGGCATCGGCGACGACCACTGCCGGGGCGGCCGCTTTCTGCAGCGACTCCATGGCCGCGGGCGCGACGATCAAATTGACCGATTTCAGAATGTCGAGCGCGAGCTTGCGCTTGCCGTCGAGCGTCAGCAGCGTGGAGGCTTTCTGGCCGGCGAGCAGCAGAAGAATCGCATCGCGCACTTCGGGCATGTGCAGCTTGACCGCGTCGACGGCCGGGGCGTCGGCTACTTTAAGGGTGAGCCCGACTTGCAGGTACTGCGGGTTCTCTTCGAGCTGCAGGTTGACGACAAAGTTGTCGAGCGGCAGGAACACCGGCGGCTTTTCAGGCTCGACTTTGGCTTCGTTCGACGATTCGTCATGATGGCGGTGGAGCCACCAATACGCGCCGCCGCCGGCCGCGCCGACGATGCACAGCACGCCGATAATCAGCTTGAGATTGAGGCTCCGCTTTTTGGGTGCCGGCGCCGCTGCCTCCGCGTCTGCGTCGGGCTTGGCTTCTTTTTTAACCGCGCTTACCGCCATGATGGTCCCTTGACCTGAATTTCCCAGTCCGTCTTGCGATTATGGCGGCCGCCCCATGCCCGCCATGGGCTGAAAAGACGGGGGATTTACGCCTTACTTGCGTCTTTGCGCGCGTCCGGCTCAGGCGAACAAATCGACCAGTCCGTTATGCTGCCGGGGCCGCATGGCCATGGTCTGCACGGCGGCGGGCGCACCATCGGCGTCGCGCGCGCTGCCGTTCGCGCGGTGCGGTTGCCCGTCCGGGTTGGCAAACGCCGAGCCGTCGCGCGGGCTGTCGGCCGTGACGCTGGCGTTGCCGAGCATGATGCCGCTCTCGGCCAGCACTTCCCGCAGCCGCGGGATCGCGGATTCGACCGCATCGCGCACGGCGCCATGCGGCGAAGTGAATACCGCCGTCGTCTGGTTGTCGCTGATCGTGAGCTTGATGTCCAGCGGGCCCAGGTCCGGTGTATTGACGCGCAGCTCGGCGACGTGCTGTTTCTCGCTGACCATCCACACGACTTTCTGGCCGAGCTCGGTATTCCACGCGGGCGAATTCACCGCCGCATCGAGTTGCAGTTGAACCGACGGCTGTGCGGCAGCGGGAGCAGCGGCCGGCGCTGCTTGCGGCAATGCAAACTGCGCCGGCAGCTGCGCGTTGATCTCGTGTGCGTTGCTTTCGCGGCCGGCAACGAAATCTTTTGTACGCAACGCCTCGCCGGAACTGGCGGAGAACTCAGCGCCGGTGTGCGGCGTTTTTGCTGGAACGCGGGCGCCGGCCGAATTTGCGTCGGCTGATTGCGCTTCAACGATTGCGCCGGGATCACTGCGCGGCGTGCGCGCCGTTGCCTGCAAGTCGCTGTCGTGCCCGCGGGCAGCATCGCCGCATGCGACCGGCGCTGTTGCCGTCGCTGGCGGCGGCAACGTTGCCAGTAAAGGTATGGCTGGCGCAGCAGGCGCGGTAAGCAACGCTGCGTCGGTTGCAGTATCTGTTTTGTCATCTGTAGTGGCAGCGTCGGCGCCAGCCGTGGTCTTCAATGGCACGCCAGGCAACTTGACGCTTTTCGCATGTCCGAGCGCCGCCTGAAAAGCAGCGACCCATGGCGGCACTTCGCTTTCGGCGGCGGCATCCGCCGCAGCCGAAGCAGTCGGCGCTTTGGCGGCGGCGGGCGGTGTAGCAGGCAAAATGGATTGCAAGGGGTTCATGCTCATCTCCGGGTTTTGGCGGTCGACGCGTGGCCGTGCCGGGGCGGGCCCGCGCGGCTGGCGAAGTCGTCCTGCAATTTTTGCTCGCGGCCCGCCTCTTTGCGCCGGGCCGCGACGTCGAAACGTTGCGCTAGCGTGCCGAACGCCTTCGACTTGCGCTGCTCCAGCTGCCAGTCGTCGCGGCCGCGCTCCATGCGCTTGCGCGCGTCGACGACCTGCGCATGCTGCTGCAGGATCGCCTGTTCGAGGCGCTCGAGAAATTCGTGGAAGTTCCTGAGTCCGGCGCTGTCGAGTCCGCTGCCGGTCGCGCTGCGCAGGCGCTGCTGATAGTCCTCGCGGTACGCAAAGAGCAGACGCAGTTTTTCTTCATGCTCCTGCAGCTGCCGGTTCAGCGCGCCCAGGCTGGCGGCGGCGGAAGTCGCCTTGACCTCGGCGATCTCGAGCAATTGCTTGAGGGCAAATTGTTGCGGCATGTTTTTCTTCCGGTTCATGGAGGTTCAGTCTGTTTATGCGGCCGCGGGCAGCGTGGTGACGCCGCGCAGGCCGGCGACGCTGTCGGCATAGCCGGCGCGCTCGGTCATGTTCTGCTGCAGAAATGCTTCCATGCGCGGATAGAGGGCGAGCGCCTGGTCGAGCACGGGGTCGCTGCCCGCGGCATAGGCGCCGACGCTGACGAGGTCGCGGTTGCGCTGATAGCGCGAGTAGAGCGCCTTGAAGCGGCGCACGTGCTCGAACTGCGGCTGGTCGATCAGGCTCGTCAATGCGCGGCTGATCGAAGCTTCGATGTCGATGGCGGGATAGTGGCCCTGGTCGGCAAGCGCGCGCGTGAGCACGATGTGGCCGTCGAGAATCGCGCGCGCGCTGTCGGCGATCGGGTCCTGCTGGTCGTCGCCCTCGGCGAGCACGGTATAGAAAGCGGTAATCGAGCCGCCGCCCGGGCCGGCGTTGCCGGCGCGCTCGACCAGCTGCGGCATTTTCGCAAACACCGACGGCGGATAGCCTCTGGTCACGGGCGGCTCGCCGATCGCGAGCGCGATTTCGCGCTGCGCCATCGCGAAGCGCGTGAGCGAATCCATGATGAGGAGCACGTGCCGGCCCTGATCGCGGAAGTATTCGGCAATTGCCGTCGCGTAAGCCGCACCCTGCAAGCGCATCAGCGGGCTCGTGTCGGCGGGCGCCGCCACGACGACAGAGCGCGCGAGCCCTTCGGCGCCGAGAATGTTCTCGATGAATTCCTTGACCTCGCGGCCGCGTTCGCCGATGAGGCCGACGACGATCACGTCCGCGCTGGTGAAGCGGGCCATCATGCCGAGCAGCACGCTCTTGCCGATGCCGCTGCCGGCGAAGAGCCCCATGCGCTGGCCGCGGCCGACGGTGAGCAGCCCGTTGATCGCGCGCACGCCGACGTCGAGCACGTCAGTGATGGGCGCGCGCTCGAGCGGATTCAGCGGCCGGTTGTGCAGCGACACGCTGCGTTCGCAGTTGAGCGGCCCCAATTGGTCGAGCGGCACGCCGGCGCTGTCGAGCACGCGGCCGAGCAGCGCTTCGCCCACCGGCACGTGCTTCGCCTGGTCGGCGGCGCGGCGACGCGGGCGCGGACGCGCTGCAAGCACCGGCTGCTCCTGCGCGGCTTCGAGCGGCGTGACCAGCGCGCCGGGCGTCAAGCCGTAAACATCGTTGATCGGCATCAGGAACAGGCGGTCTTCGGAGAAGCCGACGACTTCCGCCTCGACGCAGTTGCCGTTGGGCAGCGATACGCGGCAGCAGCTGCCGACAGCAAGCTTCAGCCCGGACGCTTCGAGCACCAGGCCCGCGACCCGCGTCAGCTTGCCGCTTACCGCGAGCGTGTCGGTGGCGGCGATGAGCTCGCGGCAGTCGTGCAGAAAGCCGGGCACGTTGAGCGTTGCGGTTTGCATATTGTGAGAGGCTGTCGTCGCTTTACTCGACGAGCCAGTCGCCGTGCTGGCCGAGCGCCGCGGCCAGGCGGCACCAGCGCGTTTCCACCGTGGCGTCGATCTGGGTGGCGGCGGTTTGCAGCATCGCGCCGCCGCGCGCGAGCTTCGCATCTTCGACGATACGCCAGCCTGCGGTGGTGAGCTCATCGCCGAGCTGCGCGCGCACGAGCGCGGCATCGGCGGGATTGAGCGCGATGGTCGCCGACTGCGGCTGCACCGCGCGCGTCAGCGCATCATGGATGAGCGCGACGATGATCTCGGGTTTTACGGTCAGCGCCTGGCGCACCATCTGGCGCGCGATTTCGAGCGACAGCTCGAGCACGTCCTGCGCGATGCGCTGGTTGACTTCGTGTCCCTGTTGCTCGACGGCCAAGAGCAGCGCTTTCAGCTGCAGCGCCTCCGCGGCCGATTTCTGCGCGCCTTCGCGCAGGCCGTCGGCGCGACCGGCGTCGTACGCATGCTGATGGATGTGGCGGACTTTTTCCGCATCGATTTCCGCGGTGTTGGCGGCGACCGGCTTGCTGCCGGCGGGTGCATCGAACGCGTGCAGCTCCCAGCGCTGGTACGCGGAGAGCTTTTCCTTCGAAATGACGGGGCTGTTAGACATAGCCTTCGTCGCCCGAGCCGCCGATCACAATCTGGCCTTCGTCCGCCAGCTTGCGCACGACCTTGAGGATTTCCTTCTGCTGCCCTTCGACTTCCGACACGCGCACCATGCCTTTGGCTTCGAGGTCTTCTCTGAGCATTTCGCCCGCGCGCTGCGACATGTTGCCGAAGATTTTTTCGCGCAGCGCTTCCGACGAGCCCTTGAGCGCCAGGATCAGCGATTCGGACTGGACTTCCTTCAGCAGCATCTGGATCGCGCGGTCGTCGAGGCCGAGCAGGTTTTCCCACACGAACATCTCGTCGACGATCTTCTGCGCGAGGTCGGCGTCGAATTCCTTGATGCTGTCGACGACTGAGGCTTCCTGCGTGCCCGCCATGAAGTTGAGGATTTCCGCCGCGGTGCGCACGCCGCCCAGCGCGGCGCTTTTGATGTTCTTGCTGCCGGCAAGCAGGCTCGTCAGGACGTCGTTGAGCTCCTGCAGGGCGGCGGGCTGAATGCCGTCAAGCGTGGCGATGCGCAGCAGCACGTCGTTGCGCGTGCGCTCCGTCATCAGGGCCAGTATTTCGGACGCCTGGTCGCGCTCGAGATGGACGAGGATGGTGGCGATGATCTGCGGATGCTCATTCTTGATGAGCTCGGCGACCGCGCCCGAGCCCATCCACTTGAGGCCTTCGATGCCGCTCGTATCCCCGCCCTGCAGGATACGGTCGATCAGCGCCGCCGACTTGTCGTCGCCGAGCGCTTTTTTCAGCACGTTGCGGATGTACTCGTTGGACGCGACGCCCATGGTGCTGCGGCCTTCCGCTTCCTTGCAGAATTGGCCGACGACGTTCTTGATCTCGTCGCGGCTGACGGATTTGAGGTTCGCCATGGCCGCGCCTATCTTCTGCACTTCGCGCGGGCCGAGATACTTGAAGACTTCCGCCGCCTCGTCTTCGCCGAGCGACATCATGAGGATCGCGCTCCGGGTAATTCCTTCAGCTGCCATTGCCGCCCACCCATTCCTTGACTACGTTGGCGACGATTTTCGGATCGCCGCGGGCGATCTGCTTCGCCTGATCGACGCTTTGCTCGTAGCTGCCGAGCTGCGCCTGCTGCGGGTTCGACATGCCGGGCTCATGCGACAACGCGGGTGCGGGCGGCGGCGTGCTTAGCGTTTTTAACAGCGGGCGCAGCACGCGCAGCACGACGAACAGCAGCACCACGGCGATCAGCAGGTTTTTGCCGATCATCTTCGCGAGCTCGATGGTGTCGGGCTGCTTCCACAGCGGCACTTCGGCAATCTTCTCGACGTCAGGCACGTTGAACGCGCTGTTGATCACGCTGACCGTATCGCCGCGCTCCTTGTCGTAGCCCATCACTTCCTTGACCAGGCTCGTGAGCTTGGCGATCTCTTCTTCCTTCAGCGGTATGTTGCTCGTCTTGCCGTCTTTGCCGACCTGGCGGCGATGATTGACGACCACGGCGACGGTAAGCCGCTTGATGCGGCCGACTTCCTGCCGCGTGTGGCGTATCGTCTTGTCGACTTCGTAATTGATGGTGGCGTCTTTGCGCGTGCTGGCCGCGGCGGTTGCCGTCGGCGCGGCCGCGGCGGGCGCTGCAATCGGCGCGGTGGCCGGCGCGGGCGGCTGGTTCGACAATGCGCCCGGCACGCCGCCGGCCGCGGTGCCCGTGCCGTTGTTCGTCTGCGCCTCAGAGGTCTGCTGGCTGCGGATCGCCTGCGGGTTCGGTTTGTAGATTTCTTCGGCGTTTTCGGCCTCCGAGAAATCCAGATCGGCGCTGACCTGGGCACGCACATTGTTGGGGCCGGTGAGCGGCGCGAGTATCGCTTCGATGCGCGAGTTGTAGCTGCGCTCGATTTCCTGGCGGTACTTGAGCTGCGTCGGATCGATCGCGGCGCGGCCGGTGCCGGACTCGTCGGCGCTCAGCAGGTTGCCGTTCTGGTCGACGATGGAGACGCTCTTGGCCTGCAAGTCGGGCACGCTGTTAGAGACGAGATGGACAACCGCGCTGACCTGCGTCGCGTCGAGCGTGCGGCCCGTGTAGAGATTCAATATCACCGACGCGCTCGGCTTGGGCTGCTCGCGCAAAAATGCAGATGCCTTGGTCAGCGCGAGGTGCACACGCGCGTTCTGCACCGCCGACAATGACTGGATCGAGCGCGCCAGCTCGCCTTCGAGCGCGCGCTGGTAGTTGATCTGCTCGGCAAACTGGCTGACGCCGAATTTCTGGCTTTCCATCAGCTCGAAGCCGACGAGGCCGCCTTTGGGCAGTCCTTGCGATGCCAGGCGCAGGCGCATTTCGTGGATCTGCCCGGCGGGAATCATCAGCGCGCCGCCGTCGGCGAATTTATAAGGCACGTTCATCGTTTGTAAAGCGGCGATCACCGTGCCGCCGTCGCGGTCGGACAGGCTGCCGTAGAGCACGCGGTAGTCCGGCGTCTGGCTCCACAGGTAACCGGCGACGAGCACCGCGATCATCGAGGCGACCGTCAGCATCAGGGCGATATGCCGCGAACCCGGCAGCGGGAAACCGCGCGGCGCCTGCGCTGCCAGCGATTGTCCGGACAATTCCGCCATTGCGAGCTCCTGAATGTGCGTTAGGTGAAGCGCGGGGCACCCGGTAACCGCCCGGCTGCCCCGCAGGTTGATTCATTGACGTCAGGAATTATGAAAGAGCGGACGCTTTGTTAAGCGCCAAATAGCGCCGCCTTTAGGCGCTTTATTGCGCGCTGGGCGCCGGCCGCTCGCTGATAACCTCTCTGTGCGTCAAAAAGGATCCATTTCCAGAGGTGATGCGATGCAAAGCACAGCACTCGACCAGATTCTCGGCCAGTTGCGCACCGCTGCGGCGCTCGCGTCCGGCACGGGTGTTCAGGCGCCGACGGATGCAGGCAACAAGGCCGGCGATTTTGCGTCTGTTCTCAAAGCGTCGCTCGACCAGGCTAACGGTATGCAGCAGCAGGCGGCCAAAATGGCGCGCGATTTCGAGCTGGGCGCGGGCGATGCGAGCCTGCCCGACGTCATGGTTTCGATCCAGAAGGCCAACATATCCTTCCAGCAGGTCGTGCAGGTCAGGAACCGACTGGTGTCCGCGTATCACGACATCATGAACATGCAGGTGTAGTGGTTTCAGCCCTGCGGGGCTGATTTCTTTTTTCTCGAACCTGTCATTCCCGCGCGGGCGGGAATCCAGGGTCGCCGGTGGCAGACCGGCAGCTGATTACTTTCTCTTGCGTCGCCAAGAGAAAAGTAACCAAAGAGAAGGCGACCCTGGTAAGACGCCGCTGCGCGGTGTCCCTGCGCTGCTCGACGTGAAAAGCGGCTCCAAAAACTCGCTCGAAGAATGAGAAACACGTACACGATTGCGAGCTCAGACAGTTTCTCGCCGAATGCCCTTTTCACGCCTGCGACTGCTCGGCGTCTCACAAGGGGGAAACTACAATCAATGTGCAGAATTTCTTCGGCTGTGAAATTGCGGGCAGGAATTTCTCAAGCCAACGCCGTCGTGCTCTTACTTCTTGCGCTGGCGCTCGAGGCCCATGATGTAGCGCTGGATGGTGGAGAGCATGCTTTCGCGCAGGTTGATGAACGCTAAACCGGAGCGCTGGGCCGCCTTGCCGTTCGGCAGTTTCGAGACACACGCATTGCGCGCCTGCACTTGCACGCGCAGGGCGGTGGTGCCGGGCAGATGCAGGGTGCATTCGTAAACTGTGCCGAGCTCGGGCGTGAAAAGGTCTTGCGGCGTGACGACGGCCATGCCGCCGCAGCTGATGTCGACGAGACTCAGGCTGGCAGTCGCTTGCGGCGCGCCGGGCGGCAGCGTGAGCGTGCATTTCACGGGCGCCGCGATCGGCGTCGGCACGCGGTAGTTTTCGCGCCGTTGCAGCCGCACCAAGTCCTGCGGCAAGGCCGCCTTGAACGCGTCGCGGCCTTCGCACAGCGCCATTTCGATCTGCTGGCATACGAACTGGATCTTGATCTTGTCGAGCGTGGTGTTGCACAGCAGGCGCTGCTTGGCGAGCACGCGCTGGGCGTGGCGTCCCTCGCGGTCACATTCGAGCATGAGGTGTCCGCTCTCATCGTCGATGCTGACGATGGAAGTCAGGAAAAAATCGTCGCCGCCGACCGACGCGGTGATCAGGCCGTTGCTGCGCATTATTGCGCGCAGGATCTGGCTGATCTCGAGCCGCGAGCCGACCGAGTACTGGTGGTAGTCGAGGGCGCTCGAGGTGGCGGGCGCCGCGTTGTTTGCTAGTGTGTCTGACATGGCAGAAAACCGAGTTCGATAGGCCAAGTGTAGCCGCGGCAAGCTGCGCCGCAACGCACGAACAGAGGAAGGTTTGCATGCCTGTTCAGCATAATGCGGGCGGCACTGGCTATGTCGCCGCGGGCGGCTTGGCCTGTTCGAGTTGGTGCAGCCACGCCAGCAGCTCGGCGACGGCGACGTAAAGCTGCTCCGGTATTCGCGCATCAAGATCGACCTGCATCAGCAGCGCAACCAGCTCGGGCGATTCGTGCACATAGACGCCGGCTTCGCGCGCGCGCGCGATGATCGCTTCGGCGGTGAGCCCGCGGCCCTTGGCGGCGATGCGCGGCGCGCGCGCCTTGTCGTTATAGGCGAGTGCGACGGCCTGCTGGCGGCGGTCAGGCGGATTCATCGCGGCGCACCGAGATGCCGAGCGGGGCGATGCCCGCTTCGCGCAGTGAGAGTTGCAGGTTCGGCGCGTGAGACGACAGCATCGACAACGTACCGGCGTTCGAGGCGCGCAGCGTAATGGTGACACCGCGCCCGGCGACGAGTATGGTCGCGTCGATCCGGCCCATGCGCGGCAGCGTCAGGCGCAGGCGCGTGCGCCAGGCCGGCGGGGCGCCGGATTGTGTCGCCGCCGGCGGCTCTTCGCTGATTTCCCAGTCAAGGGCCTGGCCCTGCCAGATCATGCCGTGCCACGCGACCTGGCGCGATTCGAGTGTGTCGAGTTGCTGCTTGATAACGGCGAGCGCATCGCGGTGGACCGGCAATTCCGGCAGGCGCGGCGCATCGTCGAGCACGACGATCGCCGAGTCCAATCCGGCGCCATCCTGCGCGCATTGTGCTGGCTGCCGCGACTGGCGCAGCGGCGCATAGCGCGCCTGCGGCTCCAGCATCAGCGCGGCCAGCGCCCGCTGACCGGCGATCCACTGCGCTTGGTGTGCCTCGTAGAATATGCCGCTGTGCGCGAGGGCGTTGCGCAGAGCGATGGCGATTTCCGCGCTGTCCCCGGACGCCGCCGCGAGCAGCGGCGCGCCGGCGCGCACGGTCTCCGTGTGCGGAAATTTCTCGCTCTCGTCGAGAAGCGCGGTGACGAAACGCGCGGTTTCGCTGAGGTTGGTCGCCAGTCCCGGCGCATCTTCCTGCACGGCGAGCGCGAATTTTATCTGCGGCTCGCGCGTGACCACGCTGAGTTGCAGGCTGTCGCCGACCTGCGCGCGGAAGGGCAGGCGCAGCTGAAAAGGTTGTTGCCGGATGGCAACGCGGTACGTGCCGTCCGGCAGCTGCGCTTCGACTTGCGCGCGCACGGTGTCGCCGGCTTCGAGGTCGCTCAGCGCATCCAGGTTTACGCGGCTGACCGGCTGCACCTGTGCATTCGCGAACGTGCGCAGGCGCACCAGATCGGACAGACGATTGAGCATGAAGGCGGTCCGGCGCGGCGCGCGGTTCAGCCGGTGCGGTACGCTTGCGCGAGACGCCGCTGATGGCCGCTGTGGCTCAACAGCGCCGACAGCTGGGCGAGCCACGGCTCGACCAGCAGCCGGATTTCGGCATCGTCGTCGAGCACGTCGCGAATCAGCTGCGCCTTGCGCTGCTGGAATTCGGCGCTGCGCGGCTGGTCGCCGTCGCCGGTGAACAGGCGCGCGAAGAGCCCGCTGCAGTCGCGCTCGAGCCCGACCAGCGAGTCCCATTCTCCGGCGCGCGCGGCGGCCAGCATTTGAGTGGTCTGGCGTGCAATGGCTTCGTAAGTTGCCAGTATGAAGTCTTCGTTCATCGTCGCCCTTCCCCAGCGGCGGGCCGGATCTGTGCCCACGCGTCGCGCAGTTCGCCGAGCAGGCGGGTCACTTCATCAACGATCTCGGGCCGGTTGTGCAGGTTTGCGCGCAGCAGGCGATCGCACATGTACTCGTACAACGCGGCGAGGTGCTCGCCGAGCTCGCCGCCAGCCTTGACATCGAGACTTGCCTTGAGGCCGCTTTCGATGATCATGATGGCCTTCGACAGCGACAGGCCCTTGGCCGCGGTGTCGCGGCGCGCCATGTGCCGCTTCGCATCGGCGAGCGCCAGCAGTGCGCCGTCGAACAGCATGAGAATCAATTTGTGCGGGTCCGCCTCGGCCACGCCGGTTTCCACGCCGATGCTGGCGTAGGCGTTGATGCCGCGTTGTGCAGTTGCAAACATTGTGTTCGTTTTCTTCGTTTATTTGGACGAGCTGATGGTCGGCAGGTTTGCGAGCTGCTGGGTAAGAAAACTGCTGGTCTGGTTCAGGCTGCTGATCATGGTGTCGAGGGCGGTGAACTGGGCACGGTAATTTGCTTCGATCTGGGTCAGGCGCAGGTTGAGAGCATCGCGCTGGTTGCCGATATCCGCGATGCTCGCGTTAATTCCAGCCGTGCGTCCCGAGATTGACCCGCTGGAAGGGTCCAATATGTCGTTTGAAAATTTGGCTAGCGTGCTGGCATAACCCTGGGCGTAATTTAGTGTCGCAGTGCCATTAGTAACGGCTTGCGCCGGCGTTCCTGTATATAAAATTTTGAGGCTGTCGGCGCCGCTGCCGGCCGCCGCGGTCAGCAACTGGCCCGCGCCGCTCGCGGCATACGTCGTGCCGTTGCCGGTGAAATTTCCCGCCACGTCGGTGCCGGTGCCGTTCTCCGTGCCGGCATAGCCCAGCGCCGGGAGACCGGTTCCGGCCAGGGTTGCGACGGTCGAGCTGGTGCCGTAACTCTTCGAACTGAGGACCAGGTTGCCGGCATTCAGCGTAACTGCGACGCTGGCTCCTGCGTTGGTAAGCGCGGTCGATCCATTGATGGCGGTTTGCAGCGCTGTTGCCAACTGCGCCGGCGTGTAAGTGCCGTGCGCGAGCGTCACGGCGCCGCTGGCGGTGCCGTCTATCGTCAAGGAAAAGCCGTCGTTGCTGCCGTCGATCACGGTCGAGCCCGCCGGTGCGCTGCCCGCCGTGGCCGCGCCCTGCGTAGCGACCGCCGTAATATTGACCTGGTAGTCGCCCGCGACCGCTTTGCTGCCGGCGCTGACAAAAGTCAGCAGGCTGTTGTTGCTCTTGCCCTGCACGCTGAAAAGCGCGGCGATGTCCGAAAAATTGTTGGTGAGCGCCTTGCTGAGCTTGGTGCCGTCGATCGCCAGCGAGCCGTCTTTCTGGAACGCAACGCCGATCTGCGACAGCGTCGTGAGCGTGCCGCCGGTGCCTGTTACCGCATTGCTCAGGATCGAGCGGATACGCGTTTGCAGATTCTGCGCCAGCGAGTCGCCGAGCAGCGGGCCCCCCGTCTTGGTGGTCGCGTCGTAGGCCGTCAGCTTGGTGATCGTGTCGTTGACATTGTTATAAGCATTGACGAACTGGTTGACTGCGCCCTGCACGGCCGAGGTGTCGCGCGTGACCGACAGCGTCGTGTCGCCGGCCTTGATCAGGTTCAGCGTGACGCCGGGAATGACCGTCGTCACGCTGTTGGACGCGCTTTTGACCGCGACGCCGTTCACGTTCAGCGATGCATCCTTGCCCTGCCGTACTTCCGCCAGGCTGGCGACGGTATCGTGCAGTTCACCTGCCGACAAGTTGTTGGTGATCTGTATGGTGTTGGCCGCACCGCTCGCGCTCGACGTCAGCACGAGCTTGTAAGGAGTCGTGCTGCCGTCGTTGATGATGGTGGCATTGACGCCGGCGTCCGCGGCGTTGATGGTGTCACGCAGACCTTCCAGCGTATTGTTCGACGCGTCCAGCGTTACGTTTTTGGCGGCGCCGGCGCCGACCTGTATCGTCAACGTGCCGGTAGAACTCGTGGCTTGCGCGCTGGCGATGCCGGCCGCCGCCTGCACCTGGGCCTGCGCGATGTTCGTGACGCTCACCGTGTAGGTCCCCGGGGCGGCCGTCTTTGCGGCCGTCGCCGTAAAAATGGAAGGGTCCGCGGTGCTTGCCGTGATGCCCTGAAACGCGGAGGCATTGGAGAGATTCTGCATCGCTCCCTGGAATGCTCCGAACAGGCTACTCAACGTGCCGTATGCGGAAAGGTTGGTTTGATAACTGGCTTGCTTCTTGTCGAGCAGCGTCAATGGCTGCTGCTCGACAGACATGAGTTTGGATACGATCGTGTTGACGTCGAGACCCGAGCCTATGCCGGGCGAAGTCAATGCACCAGTGCTGGAGGTACCGAGCGTGGAAGTGGTCGCCGTGACTGCCATGTTCACTGATGTCCGTGTCGATAAGGGCCGCCGTCCGCCGCTCGATGGGCGCGCGCCGGGCCTCGTGCTTCTGCAACGTTCACTGCCTTAGCGGCGCTCACGCCGGGACTGCCATGCCGGCAATAATTATCGGCATGTAGAGAATTCGTGGAAAAACCCCCGGCCGGCGCAAGCCGGCCGGGGCGAAGCGCTTAACTTACTTCAACAGAGACAGGACGCTGTTCGGCAGGGCGTTCGCTTGCGACAGAATCGCGATGCCCGCTTGTTGCAGAACCTGGTTTTTCGTGAGGTTGGCGGTTTCGGCCGCGAAGTCCGCGTCCTGAATCCGGCTGCGCGACGCGGTCAAGTTCTCCGATGTCGTTTGCAGCGAAGCAACCACTGAAGCAAAACGGTTCTGATACGCGCCGAGAGAGCCGCGGCTGCTATTGACCGAGGTCAACGCCGAGTCAATCGAGGCAATCGCGGCGTTGGCGCCGTTCAGCGTCGAAATGTCGGTGTTGGCGATCGACACGCCGGAGAGGCCGGCGGCTACCGTGCCGTTCACGCCGTCCGTCGTCGCCGATGCGCCGGCAATCGTTATGCCCGCCGAATTGGTCGAGTTAATCGTATAGGTCGACTTGGTCGTCGCTGCAACGCCGCCGCCCGCAAACGTGTCACCGGCCGCCAGCGTGCCGCCGAGGGCGACGGTGATATTGCGACCGTCGACCGCAGACAGTTTTAACGCGCCGCCGACGTTGCTGGCGGTGACGCCGGTCGCAGCGCTGATGCCTTGGATCGCAGCGATGGAGTTCGCGAGGTCGGTTGCGGCAACGCCGGTCGCCGTAACGACCGCCGTGTTGACACCGTTGATGGTGATCGCGCCGGCGTGGGCCGCGGTGCCGGCTGCAGCTGCGGCGGTTACCGAGTTGGCCGCTGCCGTCGCCGTAACGCCCGAGATACCGCGTGAGTTGATCGCGTTGACGATCGACTGCGCGTCAGCGGCTATGTTGCTGCCTTGATAGACGTCCTGCGCGTTGCCGGCCGCATCGGTGATCGTGAACTGGCTGGCCGCCGTGATGGCAGTGGCGGTGCCGCCGCTGGTCTTGGTGGCGGAATAGCCCTGGCCAAGAGTGGCGGTGCGCGCGCTGGTGATCGACGAAACGCTGATGGTCTGGCCCGCGTCCGCGCCGACCTGGAACTGCTGGCTGGTGAACGAGCCGTCGAGCAGGTTGACGCCGTTGAACTTGGAGTTCAGCGCCGTGCGGTCGATTTCAGAAAACAACTGCGAGGCTTCCTGCTGCAGGGCCGCGCGGTCCGAGGAGCTGTTCGTGGAGTTGGCGGATTGCACTGCGAGTTCGCGGATGCGCTGCAGGTTGTTGCCGATCTGAGTGAGATCGCCTTCCGCGGTTTGCGCGAGAGAGATCGCGTCGTTCGCGTTGCGCACGGCCTGTTGGTCGCCGTTGATCTGCGCAGTGAAGCGCTGGGCGATCGCGAGTCCGGCTGCGTCGTCCTTGGCGCTGTTGATGCGCAGGCCCGAAGACAGGCGCTGCAGCGACGTGGCCAATGCGGTTTGCGAGGTGTTCAGGTTGCGTTGCGCATTGAGCGACGCAATGTTGGTGCCGATAATCTGGGGCATTTTAAATCTCCTTCACAGTTGTTGGTTAGCGGCTCTGTGCCGTGACTTCGGACCTGCGCGCCCCGGAGGGCGTGAGCCGCTGTCTTCAGCAATTACGGCCGGTTAAGGGGCGACTTTAGGTACTGACGCTACAGCGATAGTCATGATGCAAACTCAAGGGGCAGGGTTAGTGGCGGCAGGCGGTGCCGTCGCCGGCAATGGCCCCGTCCGCGGGGCCACCGCTCTCGTACAGGATCAGTCCGCGGTCATCGTGCGGTTTTTGCCCGCGCCCTTGGCCTTGTAGAGCGCGCGGTCGGCGCGCGAGATCAGCGCGTCGCTGGTTTCGCCGGGCTTGCGCACGGCGATGCCGGCGCTGAAGGTCATGGGCAGCTTGCGTTTCTTATAGGCGAGCGGGCTGCGGCCAAGGTCGGCTTGCAGCCGCGCCAGCGCGCGCGCGGTCTGTTGTTGGCTCGAATCCGGCAATAGAAACAAAAATTCTTCGCCGCCGAAGCGCACGACCGTATCGCTTGGCCGCAGCGTGCGGCGGATCACCGCTGCAAAGTGCACGAGCGCGGCATCGCCGGCCTGGTGGCCGTGGGTGTCATTCAGCGTCTTGAAATTATCGAGATCGAGCAGTGCCGTGCCCAGCGGCGCCGCCTGCCGGTCGGCGCGTGCCGCCTCGCGCAAGTACGCCTGGTCGAGTCCGCAGCGGTTGAGCGCGCCGGTCAGATGGTCGATGTGAACAAGCCCGCGCAATTCTTGCAGCTCTTTCTTAAGCGCCTCGATCTGGCGCTGCGCGTGGGCGAGCCTGAGCGGCGCCACGCGCGCTTCGTCGTCGGCCGGCTGATGCGCATCGCCCAGCGCTTCGTCGAGCAGGCCGGGCCTGCCGCCCGGCTCGCCGCCGCGCGCATCACGCGCAACATTCTCCGGCCGGCGATAGAAATCGTGCGGCGTCGCCGCCGCTGCCGGCGCGGACGATGCAATCGCCGGATGAAACGACGGCGTGACCAATCGCAGGTTGGGTTTGTCTTTGCTCAAGCGCATCGTACTGCTCCTGTAACGGACGCCGGCTGCTGCCGACGCGTTCATCGGAACATGAAGGTAGCAAGACTGCGGGCAGCGTCACCGCGGGAATATGCGTCGAAAACGGCCGCAATTCGTCATTTGTGCCGGCACGCTCGCCTCAGGCGACCACGCGGTTCTTGCCTGCGCGCTTGGCTTTGTAAAGCGCCTCGTCCGCGCGTGCGATGACGGCAGACTGGGTGTCGCCGGGCTGATACTGGGCAATGCCGGCGCTGAAGGTAATCAGCAACTTGCGATTGTCATGCAGGAAGAACCGCTTGGTCAGCTCACGCTGCAGGCGGGTAATGACGGCCGCGCCCGCCGCGAGGTCCGAATCCGGCAGCAAAATCAGGAATTCCTCGCCGCCGAAGCGCGCCACGCTGTCGGTCGGCCGCATCGTGTCCTTGATGACTTGCGCGATATGCACCAGCGCGTCGTCGCCGACCTGGTGGCCGAGCGTGTCGTTCAGGTTCTTGAAATTGTCGATGTCCAGCAGCGCTACGCTCAGGGACTGCGACTGGCGATCGGCCACTGCAATCTCGCGGTCAAACGCTTCGCCCATGCCGCGCCGGTTGAGCGTGCCCGTCAAATGGTCGCGCAGCACCTTGTCGCTGACTGCCTCGAGCTCATTTTCGAGGTCGCGGATCTTGAGCTCGGCGATGCTGACCTGCTCGCGCGCGCGCAGCACTTCGTCGCGCGAATGCAGCACGCTGGCCTGCACGTTGCGGGTCTCGCGCAGCACTTCCTCAAGCAGCAGGTTGAGTTCGCCCACGTCCTCGGTCTGGCGCAGCTGCTGCGCGATGTTCTCGATCGAATCGTGATAATCGCCGGTCGCCGTCGACAGCTGGCCCAGCTCGTCGATGAACGACGCCACCATCTGCTTCAAAGTTGTTTTGGTCGTATTCAGGCCCTGCTTGAGCACGCCCTGGTGGTGAATGACGTTTTTCAGGTTGCGCTGCGCCTCTTCGATGGCGGCGAGATCAAGCGGCCCCGAGATGACCCGCAGGACGACGGCGATCTGCCCGCGCAGCCACTGGTCGTCGGCGACGAGCTCGCCGACGTTTTCGACCAGCAGGCGCAGGATCTGCAGCAGGCCCTGCTGCACGCTGTCGCGCGTCGATCCGCGCAACTCAACGTCCATCCACAATGTTTTCAATTGCGCACGCAACGTCCTGACATCGAGCGTGGACGACGCGCGCAGGTTGCGCGCGATCGAATCGGCCTGGAACGCCAGATCGGGGGCATCGATGAGCCCCGCGCCGACCGCGGCATCGAGCGTTTGCGCCAGCAAGTCGCGCAGCTCAACGGCCGCCGGCTCGTGCGCGGCGGCGTCATTGGCGGCGTAAACCGTGACCGCGGTGCCAGTGGCCACGAGCGTCGCGATCTTGGTCCACGCGCGCGTCAGCTCGAGCAGCCGGGCGTACAACATCTGGGTATTGCCGCCGGCGGCGAGCGCTTTTTCGAGCGCAATCTGCCGTTCGATGTAGGGATTGCCGGGATTATGGTCGCGCAGCAACCGTGCGAGCTCGCGCAGCAAGCTGCTCCACTCGGCGGCCGACACGTTTTCGCTTTGTTGTTTTGCAAAGTCGATCAGCGCGCGGTGCCCGTCGTCCCACTTGTGCTCCGCATGCGCGCAGGCGAGCGCGTTGCTGAGCCGCGCGAGCTCGGGCGTGCTGCGCGGCAGCTCTGCCGCCAGCCGTTGCAGCATTCTTTCGACTGTTGCGCCGTCGTCCCCGTTGCCGGCGATCTCGCAATACAGACGGCCGTAATTCTCCGGCGTCGGCGCTTCCTTGCGCGTCACGAGAAGACGCAAAGTCTCGCGCGCAATGTCGTTCGGCTTACTCAGCACTGTCATAACGCCCTCGTCGAAGGTCCGCCGCGAAATGCGGCGAGCGACCCTCTCAGCGCCCCGCGTGCGGCGTTGGAATCGAGGAAATTATCGGCAGAACCGGCCGCGACTTTAGCCGGGTGGGTCAGGCGGCCAGCGAGCCGGCTCTTACTCTACGATCTGGTTCTTGATCGCGTAGTGGGTAAGTTCGGCGTTGTTTTTCAGGCGCATTTTCTCCAGCACGCGCGCGCGGTAAACGCTGACCGTCTTTACGCTGATCGACATCTGGCGCGCCATGTCGGTCAGGTTCTTGCCGGAGGCTATCATGCACAGGGTCTGGTATTCGCGTATGGACAGCGTTTCGTGCAGGGGCCGCTCGCTGTCGTGGCCGATCGAGTTGGCAAGTTCCTGCGCGACGGCGGGCGTAACGTATTTGCGGCCGTCCTTCACCTGACGGATCGCGCTCACGAGCTGCGAAGGCGCGCTTTGCTTGGTCAGATAGCCGGCGGCGCCGGCTTTGAGCGCGCGCAGCGCGTACTGGTTCTCGGGGTGCATCGACAGCATTAGCACCTGGACAGCCGGGAATTCCTTGCGTATCAGCTTCAGGGTTTCAATGCCGTTGCGGTCGGGCAGCGAGATATCCAGCAGCACGACCTGACAGGGCGTCTCGCGCAACAGGCGCAGCGCCGACGCGCTGGTCTCCGCCTCGCCGACCACCTTCATGTCATCGCTCTCGGCAATGATTTGCGTGAGTCCGCGGCGCAGGATCGCGTGGTCGTCGATGATGACGACGCGGATCATCGCGCGCCCGCGGGCAGCAGGGATTCCACCGGCAGGCTGATCGGGTCGAGCGGCAGCAGCGCCGTAATCGTGGTGCCGGCGCCGCTCTCGCCTTCGAAGCGGATTTCGCCGCCGAGATTGCGCGCGCGCTCGAGCATGCCACGCAGGCCGAACGAGCCTTTTTTCAGCAGATCGGAGTGTGCCATGCCGCGGCCGTTGTCGATGATTTTCATCGCGAGCATGGTGTCGTCCGTGCTCAGCTCTACTTCGACCATGGTTGCCGCGGCGTGCTTCGAGATATTGGTGAGAATTTCGCGGAAGATGCTGAACGCGGCGTTGCCGAGGTCGGGGTCAACGGGCAGGTCTTCGTTCTTGCAGCTCACCACGCACGGGATTTCCATGCGCTTCTGGAATTCCGCGGCTTCCCATTCGATGGCGGCGACGAGCCCGAGCTCGAGCAGCGGCGGCCGCAGGTCGCGCGCGATACGCGAGGTGATTTCCATGGTGCGGTCGACCAGCGCCTCCAGCGAACGCGCCTTGTCCTTCAGGTCTTCGCGCTTGCTGTCCAGCCGGTTGCTCAGCCACAGCAGGTCGATTTTCAGCGCGGTCAGGTTGCCGCCGATATCGTCATGCACTTCGCGCGCGATGCGGGTGCGCTCGATTTCCTTGGCTTTCTGCAGGTGCGCGGACAGCGCCGAAAGCTGCTGCCGCGATTGCAGCAGCTCGTTCTCGGCCTGCTTGCGCTGCGAGATATTTTCCATGATGCCATCCCATTGCACGCGATCGTTGGCCAGCGGCCGCGCGTGCATGCGGATTTCTATCCATTTGACGATGTCGCCGGATGCGACGCGGATGCGGCCTTCCCAGCTCAGCGCCCGCAGCGTGCGCGACGACGCGGCGATCTGGTTATGCAGCTCGGGCCCGCCGCTTATTACCAGGTCCCAGAACAGGTTGGCATCGTCCTGCAGTTCGGTCGGCGTGAGCTCCAGCAGCGGGATGCTGCCTTCGCTGATGTAAGGGAAGCGATAGCCGCCTTTACCGTCGGCGTGGAGCTGGAACACCACGCCGGGCACATTGGTCACGATGGCACGAAAGCGCGCCTCGTTCTCCTCGAGCTCGCGCTGCGCCTGGCGGCCCAGCCGGCGCAACACGCTTTCGCGCAGCGCGCGCTCGATCGCCGGCATGAGGCGCGAAAGATTGCTTTTCATCACGTAGTCGTGCGCGCCCGCGCGCATTGCATCGACCGCGATGTCTTCGCCGATATTGCCTGAATTGATGATGAACGGCAGGTCGGGATCGTGCTGGCGCACGAGTTGCAGCGCAGCCAGCCCGCTGAACTGCGGCATCGTGTAGTCGCAGATGACGATGTCCCACAACTCGCTTTTAAGCGCCTCCAGCGTCGCCGCCGCAGTGTCGGCGCGCCGGTGGATAGGCGTATAGCCGCCGTGCTCGATTTCGGCGAGCAGCAATTCGGCGTCATCCTCCGAATCTTCGATCAGCAGTATGCGCAGCGGTTGGGTCATGAGGCGCGATAGGGGCGGCCTGTACGGGCGCGGTATCTTCTTATAGGTAAGCGCGGCAAATCCGCAGCGACATCATATGCCAGTTCCGGCGCTGATGTCATGGCGCGGCGCGCCGCCCCGCGCCGCCCCGCACGCGCCGCCAGGTTGCCCCTGCCGATTAAAGTTAGCGCGCGCAGCCGCCGTTAAGAGGACGCAATGTTTTGGTCGGGCGAAGATTTCCACGTCGCCGCGATGGAAGCGGCAATAGCGCAAGAATACGTGGCTGTTCTGCGCTTAGGTCCGCCGCGCGCGAAGTTAATATTCGCATCCACTGCAACTGTATCGTGCGGCGCAATGCCGTGAATAGAGGACGACCTTGTTGAACAACGGCTTATTCATGAAACTCGTCAACGCCGGCGCGATTGCAAGTATCGCTGCGGCAATTCTGGCGGGCTGGTTGGCGGGATCGATGATGGGTGCGTTGCCCGTGATAGTCGTGGCAGCCGGCTGGCTGGCACTCGCGCTCTGGCATGACCGGCTGCTGCGCGCCGAATGCGAAGCGCGCGCTTCGCAGATGCGCGGCGAGACCGGCGCGCTGGCGGGCAATCTGGGCGCCGCTTTCGCGCAGTGCGCGGGCGAATTCAATACGCAGCTGGCGATCTCGCAGGGCGAACTCGAACAAGCGCAGCAGCTTTTCATGGACGCCATCCAGAAGCTCGTCGGCAGCTTTACCAGCATCAACACGCAGACGAAGACGCAGCAAAAGCTGGCATTGACTATTACGCAGGGCCACGCGGCGGACGCCGGCACGGCCGCCAGCGATGGCGGGTTCGAGCATTTCGTGACCGAGACGTCCAACACGCTGCGCTTCTTCGTCGACAGCACCGTGCAAAGCAGCAAAGTCGCGATGGGGCTGGTCGAGCGCATGGAGCAGATCACCGGCCAGATCGATGAAGTGCAGGCCATCCTCGCTGAAATCGAAGGCATCTCCAAGCAGACCAACCTGCTCGCGCTCAATGCAGCGATCGAAGCGGCGCGCGCGGGCGAAGCAGGCCGCGGCTTTTTAGTGGTCGCCGACGAAGTGCGCGACCTGTCGGGCCGCACCAATCAATTCAGCCAGCAAATCCGCAAAACGATCACGGAAGTGCAGGAATCCGTGCACGCGACCGAGAAGGCGATCGACCAGATGGCGTCGCAGGACATGAACTTCGCGCTGCAGTCCAAGCACCACGTCGACGAGATGATGGCCGACGTGCAGAAAGTCAACACGGCGATGGGCGTGGCCGCGCACGAACTCTCGGTCATCACGCGCGGCGTCGAGGACAACGTCAATACCGCCGTCACCACGCTGCAGTTCCAGGACCTCGTAACGCAACTGCTCGGCCATGTCCGCCGGCGCATGGACGCGTTGACGGGTGTCGCCAACAAGATCAACACGCTGGCCGCCGACCTCACCGCCACCGCGACGCCGTCGGCCGATCCCGCGCGCCACGCGCCGGCATTGCGTCGCGCGTGCGACGAGTTAATGGAACTTCTGGCGAGCGTGCAGCAGGTGACGATCAGGAATCCGGTAGGCCAGGCGTCGATGACGACCGGCGACATTGAAATGTTCTAGGACGCTACACGTTCAGCAGGAGTTATGCATATGTCAAAAACGATACTTACGGTTGATGATTCGGCGTCGATACGCCAGATGGTGTCATTCACGCTGAAAGGCGCCGGCTACGGCGTGGTCGAGGCGGTCGACGGCGAGGACGGCCTCGCCAAGGCGCAGGCGAACGACTGCGCGCTCGTGTTGACCGACCAGAACATGCCGAAGATGGACGGCTTGTCGCTCATCAAGAAGCTGCGCGGCACGCCCAAGTACTCGGGCGTGCCGATCCTGATGCTGACCACCGAATCGGGCGACGCGATGAAGGCGCAGGGCAAGGCGGCCGGCGCGACCGGCTGGTTGGTCAAGCCGTTCGATCCGCCGAAGCTGCTCGAGGTGGTAAAGAAGGTCATCGGGTGAGGGGCGCGGCATCATGACCATCGACATGAGCCAGTTCTACCAGGTGTTTTTCGACGAGGCCACCGAGCACCTGGCCAGCATGGAAAGCCTGCTCGTCGCCCTCGACGTGAACGCGCCGGCGATGGAAGATCTCAACGCGATCTTCCGCGCCGCGCACTCGATGAAGGGCGGCAGCGGCACCTTCGGCTTCAACGACATGACCGAAGTCACGCACGAACTCGAAACCCTGCTCGACCGGCTGCGCAAGGAAGAGTTGAAGCTCACGCCGGCGATGGTCGATGCGTTCTTGCGCGCGGGCGACGTGATCAAGGGCCAATTGAACGCGCATCGCGGCGAGGGTGCGGCCGATCCCGCGGCGGCGGCGGAGATTCGCGCGACGCTGAAAGCGCTCACGAGCGGCAGCGCGCCCGCGGCGGACGATCCGGTATCCGTCGCGCCGGCGGCCGCCGCGACGCTCGCCATCGAATTCACGCCGGTGAATCCGCGCTTCAAGCCGGACGAGTTGTTCGCGAATCTGCAAGCGCTCGGCGCGCTCGAAGTCGCCGCGCGGCCCGGCGCGTCCGCCGGCAAGCGCCGGTCGAAGCGCCGCAAGGCGACGGGCGCACCGTGGCGGCTTGCGCTCGCGACCGCCGCGCCGCTCGGGAAAGTGCGCGAGCTGTTCGAATTCGTATGCGCGCCGGACCAACTGACGATCGCGCCGGCGTCTGCGACGGCAATCGCGGCAACGACGCCCGCGCCGGCCGCGGCGGCGGCTGTGTCTGACGCCGGCTACGGCTTTTTCGCGGACGCGCAGCCCGCGCCCGCCGCGGCCGATCCGGGCTACGGCTTTTTCGCCGAACCCGCGCCGGCGCTGGCGGCCGAGCCGCCGCGCACTCACGGCCGCCGCGCGACCGACGATCCGGGCGTGACGACCGCCGTCGCGGGGCGCAGGCCCAGCGACAAGATCGCGGTCGCCGCGCATGCGGAAGCCTCGTCGATCCGCGTCAACACCGAAAAAGTCGACCAGATGATCAACCTCGTCGGCGAGCTCGTGGTCACGCAGGCGATGCTCGCGCAGTCGGCGTCCGCGCTCGACCCGGTCGTCTACGAAAAATTGTTGAACGGGTTGGCCCAGCTTGACCGCAACACGCGCGACCTGCAGGACGCGGTGATGTCGATCCGCATGATGCCGATGTCGTTCGTGTTCGGCCGTTTCCCGCGCGTCGTGCGCGATGTCGCGGCCAAGCTCGGCAAGGAAATCGAACTGAAGACCGAGGGCGAATCGACCGAGCTCGACAAGGGCGTGATCGAGAAAATCGCCGATCCGCTCACGCACTTGATTCGCAACAGCATCGACCACGGGATCGAGACGCCGGAGACGCGCACCGCCGCGGGCAAGGTCGCCAAGGGAACGGTCACGCTGCGCGCGTTCCACCAGGGCGGCAACATCATCATCGAGGTCGCTGACGACGGCGCGGGGCTCAATCGCGAAAAAATTCTTGCCAAGGCGCGCGAGCGCGGCATGACGGTAAGCGACGCGATGTCCGACCAGGAAGTCTGGCAGCTAATTTTCGAAGCCGGCTTTTCGACGGCGGCGGTGGTTACCGACGTGTCGGGCCGCGGCGTCGGCATGGACGTCGTCAAAAACAATATCCAGAAGCTGAACGGGCGCATCGAAATCGAATCCACGCCCGGCGTCGGCACGACGATCAACATCGCGCTGCCGCTGACGCTGGCGATCCTGCCCGTGCTCATCGTGCGTTACGGCGCGCAGCCGTTTGCCGTGCCGCTGGCGATGGTGCATGAAATCGCGCTGCTCGATCCCGCGCAGGTGCAGCTCGTGTCCGGCCGCACCACGATGGTGATACGCGACGAGGTGCTGCCGGTGCGCTCGCTCGCGAAGCTGCTCGGCTGGCGCTCGCAGGCGGCGCCGCGCTACGGCGTGCTCATGCAATCGGTGACCACCAAGTTCGTGCTGGCGGTCGACGGTTTTGTCGGCCGCGAGGATGTCGTGATCAAGCCGCTGCAGGACATCAAGCCGAAGGGCGTGGCCGGCGCCAGGCTCGCCGGCGACAGCTCGGTCGTGCTGGTGCTCGACATCGAAGAACTGCTGGCCGCGCCGCATGAAGAAACGCGCGCGATGTTGCTCGCGCAGGCGGCGTGATCGCATGGACACGCCTGAATTCAATGCCAATCATGCGGTATTCGCGTTGCGCGCGGACCCGGCTGAGAACGCGACGCCGCTGAAGGTGCTGTGCATCGACGATTGCGAAGCCGACGTCCAGCTGATCGTTGAAACACTGCAGCGCGGCGGCTACGCGCCGGACTACGAGCAAGTGTGCACGCGCGAAGCGATGATAGCCGCGCTCGCGCGCCAGCCGTGGGAAGCCGTGATCTCAGATTATTCAATGCTGCAGTTTGACGGGTTGGCGGCACTCGAGGTCGTAACCGGACGCCGGCTGGACATCCCGTTCATCCTGGTGTCAGGGTCAGTCGGCGAGGAAACGGCCGTGCTCGCCATGAAATCGGGCGCGCACGACTATATGATGAAGCACGATCTCGGCCGCCTCGCGCCGGTCTTGCGCCGCGAGCTCGCCGAGGCTGACGTGCGCCGCGCGCGGCGTCTCGCCGAAGCCAATCTGCGCTCGAGCGAGACCTTGCTCAATTCCATCGTCAATACAGCGGCCGACGGCATCATCGTCGTCGACGCCGCCGGCATGCTCGAATTCGTCAATACGGCGATCGAGCGCATGTTCGGATGGAAGCCGCTTGAGCTCATCGGGCGCAACTTCGATTGCCTGATGCCGGCGCGGCAAGGCGGCTGCCATCCGCGCTCGCTGGCCAGCGTCGACGGCGGCGCGACCGCGAGCCGCGCGGGACGCGAAGTGAAGGCGCAGCGCAAGAACGGCAGTGTGTTCCCGGTCGAGCTCACGTTCGGCGAAATGCGCATCGACGGCCGCGCCAAGTACGCGGGCATCATGCGCGACATCACCGAGCGCAAGCGCGCCGAAGACCGCATCCGCCACCTCGCGCACTACGACGAGCTGACCGGCCTGCCCAACCGGGCGCTGTTCTCGCAACTGCTCGAGCAGGCACTGTCGGAATCGAAATTCTCCAAGAAGCAGGTTGCAGTGCTGTTCATCGATCTCGACCGCTTCAAGCTCATCAACGATTCGCTGAGCCACGAATCGGGCGATACGGTGCTGCAGCAGGTAGCGCGGCGGCTGACCGACGCGCTGCCGCGGCGCGACACTATCGCGCGTTTCGGCGGCGACGAATTCGTCGTGCTCATGCGCGACTGCAAGATCCCGGCGGACGCGGCGGAAACGGCGCAAAAACTGCTGACCGCGGTGGCGCAGCCGCTGCAGGTTGAAGGCCAGGAATATCACCTGACGGCGAGCATCGGCATCAGCGCGTTTCCCGGCGACGGTGAAAACGCGCAAACCATACTCAAGCACTCCGACATCGCGATGTACCGCGCCAAGGAGCACGGCAAAAACAACTTTCAATTCTATTCGGCGCAGATGAACCTGCACTCGTTCGAGCGCCTCGTGCTCGAGCGCTTCCTGCGCCATGCGCTGGAGCAGGACGAATTCGAGGTCTATTACCAGCCCAAAATCGATCTCGTGACGGGTTGCGTGACCGGCATGGAAGCGCTGCTGCGCTGGATGCATCCGAGCATGGGCATGATTTCGCCGAACAAATTCATACCGCTCGCCGAAGAGACCGGGCTCATCGTGCCGATCGGCGCATGGGTCCTGCGCGCGGCGTGCGCGCAGAACCAGGCGTGGCATGCCGAGGGCTTGCCGCCGCTGCGCGTGGCGGTCAACTTGTCGGCGCGGCAGTTCGCGCAAAATGATCTGCATGCAACCCTGGTCGCGGCACTCGCGGAGACCGGACTTTCGCCTGACCTGCTGGAGCTCGAGATCACGGAAAGCGTCACGATGGACAATCCCGACCATGCCGCGATGCTGCTGAAGCAGTTGAAGGTGCTTGGCATCAGGCTCGCCATCGACGATTTCGGCACCGGCTATTCGTCACTGAGCTACCTTAAGAGATTTCCGATCGACAACGTCAAGATCGACCGCTCGTTCATCAAGGACATTCCGAACGACGAAGACGACGTGGCCATCACGCAGGCGGTTATCGCAATGGCGCACAGCTTGCGCCTGAAAGTCATCGCGGAAGGCGTCGAATCGGAAGACCATGTCGCATTTTTGCGCGCGCACGGCTGCGACGAAGCGCAGGGCTATCTGTTTGGCGCCCCGATGCCGGCTGCCGAGTTCCGCGAATTGCTGATCCGCAGCAAAGACGGCCTGCCGCTGCGCGCCAAGGCGCCCGCCTGATCTGAAAATCGGGCCGCCCGGGACCACTGGCGGCACGGAGAAACCCGAAATGCGCGGCTAAAGCAGGTCTATTCCGGCGTTTTGCCGCCGGGTCAGCCGCCATAATCGTTCTCATCCGAGGGGCATATCGCCCCCGCCGCGGGAGGAATGATGATGGCGCAACCAGCGATCCAACCCAAATTAAGCCTGGCCCACGACGCCGCACGCGATGGTGCGCATGCGCCCGACCTCGCCGCCATCAAAGCGGCGGTCACCCGCGCAGAGGCGGAAACAAGCGCAGCACTGGCCGCGGAAACACGCGGTGCATGGGAGTCCCACGCCCGCACCCGCGCCGCCGAGCGCGCGCAGGCCGAACACGCAGCGCGCCACGAACTCGAACGCCGCGCGCGTGCGGACGAAGATGCGGCTGAGGCGGCGCACGCGCGCATAGCCGCCGAACAGGCTTTACACAAGGAAGCCATCGCACGCCGCAATGCTGAGGGCAATGCATTGCGCGAAGCGCAGAACCGGCTGGACAGCGAGCGCGCGGCAACGCGCGCCGCGCAGGAACGCGCGCTTGTTGAGCACGAAGCACAGCAGCTGGCCGAACGCAAGGCGGCGCACGAGTGCGACGCGGTGGAACGCGCCCGGGCAGCGATCGATGAACTTGCGCTACTGGCCGAACAGCTGCGCGCCGGTGAGAAGGCCAGCCAGGAAGAAGTGCTGCGCGCGGAGGCTTTTCATCGCGCGCGCCTCGTCGCGGAACAGCGCGCGCTGGAAAACGCGCAGTCGCGCGCCCGGGCCGAAAGCCTTGCGGTCGCCGCCGCGGAAGAGCGCGCCGCAGTTGAGGCACGGTCGCGCGACGAAGCGCTGGCGCGCGCCGAGACCGAAGGGCAGTTGAGATTGCAGGCCGAAGCACGGCTCGCGGCGGAAACAACAATCGCGGCCGAACAGGAGGCCCGCGCACGGGCCGAGCAGGCCGCGACGGCGGCGGCGCAAGGCAAAAGCGCTCTCGAAGCCCAGGCGCGCGAATCGGCGCAGCAGCGCGCGCGTGTCGAACAGGAACTGGCGCGCACCGCCGCCACTACTGCCCAGCAGGCGGCGTGCGCGCGGTCGGAAGTCGAAGCGCTGGCGCGCGCGCAAGCCCGCGAGCTCGCCGATATCGAAGGCAAACTGCAGGCGGAAATCCTGGCGCGCGAAGCGGCGGAAGCGCGCGCGCTGGCCGCACGCGGTCTGCGCGTTGCCGCTGATGAACGCGCCGAAGCGGAGCAACAGGCGCGCGAGGAAGCGGAGGCGCGGGTGCAGGCAGAATCGCGCGCGCTTGCCCAGGCGCGCGTGCGTCAGGCCGCTGAAGCTGACGGGTGCGCTGCTGCTGCGGCTTTGGAGGCAGCCGAACTCGAGGCGGCCGGGCTGGCGCAGGCGCGCGCCAAACTGGACCGATGGACGGCGGAAGTAACGCGCTCGCGCATCTCGACCGAAGCGGAAGCGGAACAGCGGGCCGCCAGCCGGCTTGAGCTCGAAGCGCAGGCGCGCGCGGAAGCGGAAGCGCGGCTGGCTGCGGAATCCGAGCTCGACAACGTGTTGCAGGCGCGCATCGCGGCGGAACAACTGGGCCGCAACGCCGCGAAACTGAGCGCGCAAGCACTCACGCGGGAAATCGAAGAACAACAGGCGGCGCTCGTCGCTGAGCGCAATGCGCTGGCGGCCGCGGAACTGCGCGCTCAGGCGCAGGCGGGGCACGCGTTGCAGTCGCAGGCACGGGCGGCCGCGGAACGCGATGCCATTGCAAATCTCGCCGAGCGCACCGCAGCCGAAAACGCGGCGCTGGCAGCCGCGCAGGCGCATCAGGCGGCCGAACGCAAGCTGGCGGACGTCGCGCATGAGCGCGCGCGCGCCGAAGCCGCCGCGGCGGAGGCCATCATGAACTGCGCTAAACGCGAGGAAGAAGCTGCAGTCAGCGCACGCACTAGCGAAGAGGCCGCGCGCACGGCGCAGCGCGTGGCCGAGCAACGCATCGCCGCAGCGCGCGAACTGGCGCACGTTGCCGCCGCTCGCGCGGACGCCGAGGCCGCCGCGAAACACGAAGCAGAATTGCGGCGCGAAGCCGAAGCCGCAGCGCTCGTGATCGCTGAATACAAAAGTCGCAACGAGCGCGCGGCGCGCACCGCGGCGGAGGAACGTGCTGAGGTGGACAGTGCCTTGGCGCGGGACGCGGCGGAACGCCGCAGCGCGGAGACTGCCGCTACCGCCGCAGCTGTCGAGCGGCAGACGAGCGAGCGCCGATCGCGTGCCGCCATGATGGCGCACGAGCGGGCCGAGCGCGCCCTGGCTGAAGCCGCCGCGGAGCGCGCGCGCGCCGAGCTCGAGTTTGCAAGCGAAGCGCGCAAGTGCGCTGACTACGAGCGCGAAATCCTGCGCGCAACGCAGGTCCGGCTGCAAGCGGAAGAGCGCGCGCGCCACGCATACGAGGAGCGGGCCGCGGTCGAGCGCATGGCCACCGCCGTGCAGCAGGAAAACGAGAACGGCATCTGGCGGCGCGTGAATGCGCTGCGCAATGCGCTCGAAGCTCATCGCGAACGCGCGCTCGCGGAAGCGCGCCGCGCCGCCGCGGCGCGCCGGCTCGCCGATGCGGAGCACGCCGGCGCGCGTGCCGCGCGCGAGCACGAGCAAGAGTGCGAACGTCTGCAGCTCGCCGAGCAGGCTCA
>JANYDM010000165.1 GCA_025363575.1 Betaproteobacteria bacterium
CCCGTATGTAGATCGAACCAAGAGATATTATCGAAGAAGGTGGGCGAGCGTTCGATTGACTAGCACCTAGAGACTTTCCCATGTAGGCGGACAGTAACGTGCAACTGTCCACTTAATGAGCATCTCGGGACTGCATGTCACCATGATATCGGGGCTCGCATTCGCGCTCGTCTATTGGGCATGGCGGCGCAGCGCGGGCCTGACCTTGGGGCTGCCGGCGCGCAAAGCCGCCGCGGTGGCAGGACTGCTGGCCGCCATCGCGTATGCGTGGCTGTCCGGATATGCGGTGCCGGCGCAGCGCACTGTGTACATGCTCGCGGTCGTTGCCGCCGCGCTGTGGAGCGGGCGCCTGAGCTCCGCGTCCGTCGTATTGTGTGCGGCGCTCTTTGTCGTCGTGCTGATTGACCCGTGGGCCGTGCTCGCGCCCGGTTTCTGGCTGTCGTTCGGCGCCGTCGGTCTCATCCTGTATGTGAGCGTCGGCCGCATCGGGCAGGAACACTGGTTCAGCGCATGGGCTCGCGTGCAGTGGACGATTACGCTCGGGCTGGTTCCGCTGCTGCTCGCGCTGTTCCAGCAGATCTCGCTGGTATCGCCGCTCGCCAACGCGGTGGCAATCCCGGTCGTGAGCCTTGTCGTCGTGCCGTTGACCCTGGTCGGCGTGCTGCTGCCATTCGATCTCGTGCTGCACCTCGCGCACTTCGTGATGGCGCTGTGCGGGGGCATGCTCGAATGTATGAGCGCGTTGCCGCTGGCCGTGTGGCAGCAGCATGCGCCGCCGCAGTGGACGGTGGCCGTGGCTATGGCGGCCATCCTGTGGTTGATGCTGCCGCGAGGTTTCCCGGCGCGCTGGGTAGGTGTTGCCGGACTGCTGCCGCTATTTCTCGTTGAGCCCGCGCTGCCCGCGCCGGGCGAGTTGAAGTTGACGGTGCTTGACGTCGGGCAGGGGCTGGCAGTCGTCGCGCAGACGCGCAATCATGCGTTGCTCTACGACGCGGGCCCCGCGTACGGTCCGCAGATCGACAGCGGCAACCGGGTCATCGTGCCGTACTTGCGCGCGAGCGGCGTGCGCGTGCTGAGCGGCATGATCGTCAGTCACGGCGACAACGATCACAGCGGCGGCGCCAACTCCGTGCTGCAGGCGATGGCACCGGAATGGCTCTTGACCTCGGTAGCAGCGGATCATCCATCGATCGCGCGTGCGGCGGCCGTCACTCGGTGCGAGGCGGGCAAGCTCTGGCAGTGGGACGGCGTTGAGTTCGAGTTGCTGCACCCGGCGCGCGAACACTATATGCGCGAAAAATTCCGCGGCAACGATCGCGGCTGCGTGCTGCGCATCACGACCGGCGAGACCAGCGTTTTACTCGTCGCCGACATCGAGCAAAAATCCGAACGTGAATTGCTCGCGAGTGTACCGGACAAGCTGCCTGCGCGGGTGCTGTTGGTGCCGCATCACGGCAGCCGCACATCATCGTCGCCCGATTTCGTGACGCGCGTCAATCCTGCATTCGCTTTGGTCGCGGCGGGCTACAGAAACCGCTTTGGCCACCCCAAGGACGAAGTGCTCGACCGTTATCGCGCGCTCGGCAGCCGCATTTTCCGCACGGACCTCGACGGTGCATTGATCGTCGAAGTAACCGGCGATGGTGCGATCAGCGTTCAGCGCTATCGCGCGATGTATCGCAGATACTGGCATGCGGGCCTCGAAAATCCCGACTTGCTGGAGGAAGAGCCCGAATAGCTGCGCACTGCGTTCTATTTCGCCCGCAGAATATAGGCCGGGTCGTCCGAGAACCAGATCGTCGGGCAGCCATCGGGCGCGACGCCGACAAAGTCGGAAGGGGTACTGACTTGGTCGAAGGCCTGGCTGTTGCCGTTCCATTTGGCTGGATGCGGAACGCTGTCGAAGCTCGCCGTAATGTAAAGCGATCCGTCCTGCCCGCCGGCAATATCAAAAGCCTGTTGCCCGGCCGAGGGGCGTTTTTGAGCGACGTTGTTGACGATCTGCCGGACGGTGTTGAAGTTGTCGATCACCCAGACGTCGCCGCTGCGCGTAATGCGAGCTATATCACTTACTTCAATTTGATCTTGCAGAAGAGGTAAGCGCTGGTCGACGTCATGGGTTATGCGAGAAATTCGATCAGGGCATCGAGCACCGCGTCGGGCTGCTCGGCCATCATCGCGTGACCAGTGCCTTCGAGCGTAACGGTGCACGCATGCGGTATACGGGCAACAAGTTCCTGCGTGCTGCGCGGCGGCGTCATCTGGTCGCGCTTGCCGCTAATCACCAGCAAGGGGCATTTGACGCGGGCGGCAGCGTCCGCGCCTTGCGTATATTCATTGCAGGCGTTGAAGTCGGCGTACAGCACGTCATTGGCCTGACGTTCCATTAAGCGCAGACTCATGCCGAGCATCCACATGCCGGGGGCGGTGTTACCGCCGAGTTGGGCGCGATTGCCATGCGACCACAGATTGATCATATCAAGCGCAGCATGATCGTTCGCTTTGGCCGCTTGCAACAGCGGCGCTGCAACGGCCATGGGTGCTGCGCTGCCGAGCAACACCAGTTTGTCTATACGCGACGGCGCGCGTGCCGCGAATTCGAGCGCGATAAGCGAGCCCATGCTGTGACCGACGATGCTCGCCCGCTGGATATGCGTCGCATCGAGCAATTGCGCAATCCATGCAGCCATCGCCGCGATGGTGACTAGCGGCGGGCCGGACGAGCGGCCGTGCCCGGGCAAATCGGGCACGAGCACGTTATGACCATGGTATGCGAAGTAGCGGCTTTGCAGTGCCCACGCGCTGTGATCCTGCTCACCGCCGTGGATGAATACGACGGCCGGCAATGCAGTGTCGATTTCGTGGCCCGCGGTGTAGACGTAAGCGCTGCTGCCTCGTACGTCGAGTTTCATGCGGATTAGGTTTTTTGTGATGCGTAAAGCGCGCGACCGAGATCCTCGATCAAGTCGTCCGCGTCTTCGAGACCGATCGACAGTCTGACCGTGCCCGCGGTGATGCCGGCCGCGCGCAGCGCTGCTTCGTCCATGCGGTAGTGGGTGGTGCTCGCGGGATGAATCACCAGCGATTTGGCGTCGCCCACATTGGCGAGATGCGAAAACACGCGCAGCGTGTCGATGAAGCGGCGGCCTGCCGCACGTCCGCCCTTGACGCTGAATGTGAAGATCGCGCCGCAGCCCTTGGGCAGCAGCTTTTTCGCAAGCTCATGGTCGGGATGTCCGGGCAGTTCCGGATAAGTTACCAACTCGACTGCATCGTGCTGATTGAGAAAGGCAACTATCTTGCGTGTGTTCTCAATATGTCTATGCATGCGCAGCGGCAGCGTTTCCAGGCCTTGCAGAATATAAAATGCATTCGTCGGACTCATGCATGCGCCGAAATCGCGCAGGCCTTCGCGCCGCGCGCGCAGGAGAAACGCGGCGACGGTCGACTCTTCGTCGAACACCATGCCGTGGAAACCCTGGTAGGGCTCGGACAGCAGCGGAAATTTTCCCGATGCTTCCCAGTCGAATTTTCCGCTGTCCACCAGCACGCCGCCGATCGCGATGCCGTGCCCCCCGAGAAACTTCGTCGCCGAGTGATAAACGAGGTCCGCGCCAAGCGCGAACGGTTGCATCAGGTACGGCGTCGTGAATGTCGCGTCGACCAGCAGCGGCAATCCTGCCGCATGCGCAACCTCCGACACGCGCGGCACGTCCAGCACGTCCAGTCCCGGATTGCCCAGTGTCTCGCCAAAGATGAGCCGCGTATCTGGCCGGATCGCCCTGCGAAATGCGTCGACGTCGCGCGGATCGACGAACGTGGTTTCTATGCCGAAGCGCGGCAGAGTGTAATGCAGCAGGTTGTGCGATCCGCCATATAGCGCACTGGAAGCGACGATATGCGAGCCTGCACCCATGAGCGTAACAATGGCGAGATGCAGTGCAGCCTGGCCGCTTGCTGTCGCGATTGCGCCGATGCCGCCCTCGAGCGCGGCCACGCGCTCTTCGAGTACAGCGCAAGTCGGATTGGAAATGCGCGAATACACATGGCCCGCCCGCTCCATGTTGAAAAGCGCCGCGGCCTGATCCGTGTCCTTGAAGACAAAACTCGTGGTCTGATAAATCGGCGTCGCGCGCGCGCCGTAAAGCGGATCGGGTTGCTGGCCTGCATGCAGGCTCAACGTATCGAAGCCGAACGATTTGGGAGCAGCCATGGGTCCTCCACTGAAGGCCCATTGTAACAATGGAGGGAAGGGCGCCGGTGGAGCGGAAACGGCGACGCTGCGACGCGCCGGGTAAATGCGCGATGTCTAGAACTTGCGGTTAAGCATAATCCCCGGCGTGCGCTTGGGCTGCAGACCCAGCACACTGTTCGGGCTCAACTCGATGACGGAGGGCGCATTGAGATTCAGGCCGACACCGACGCCCCACTGGCTTTTTTCGTCGAGCGGCATGACGACGCCTTTGGCCTGGTGGTTGTAATCGAGCCCGAAAGGCAATGAGATACCAGTGGAACTGCTGCCGGAGCCGGACTGCGGCTTCAACCCGAGGTTGCTGGGTGCAAAACGCAAACGCAACGTGTCGGCGTCAAGATTGACAGGCGGATGCAGATTGGCTGGCGGAGAGACCGTGTCGCGCGATTCCTGCGCCGCGCATGTGGTGATAAGCGCGCCCTCAGCAATCAAAGTTGCCGCAATCAGCATCAGCAATCGATACATCGTTGCGCCCCTGGCTATTTGTTTTATACCGGACCGTCGACAATCTTCCTCGAGTCCGGTGGATGACCGTATTATCAACCCGGAAGCGTGACTTTTTCAACAGGCTCGTTAAGGTCGTGACCGGGCAGCTTGGTGTCGAAAACATGAGGTTAGGTGGTCGTTTACGATCCCCGTCGCCTGCATGAATGCGTAACAGATGGTGGTGCCCACGAAGCGAAAACCCAGTCCTTTCAGATCTTTGCTTATTTTATCTGATAAATCAGTTGAACCCGGAACATCGCCGGCGCTGCGCCTGCGTGCGAGCAGCGGTTTGCCGTCGACGAACTGCCATAGAAAGCTGTCGAAAGAGCCAAAACGCTTTTGCACCGCAACAAACGCACGTGCATTGCTGACTGCGGATTCTATTTTCAAGCGGTTGCGCACGACTCCAGGATTGCGGATGAGAGCAGAGATTTTGCGTTTGTCATAGCGCGCAACTTCTTTCGGATCGAAACCCGCGAACGCCGCGCGATAATTTTCGCGCTTTTTGAGAACGATGCTCCAAGACAGTCCCGCCTGGGCGCCTTCTAGCACCAGGAATTCGAACAAAACGCGATCATCATGCACCGGCACGCCCCATTCGGTGTCGTGATAGCGGACCATCAGCGGATCGGTCCCGGCCCAGGTGCAGCGCTGTGGCGTCATGCCGAATTATCGCAGATGAAGTCGCGTAAAATCGCGGAGCTGAACAACACTACCGGCATGCACGACCGCGGGCCGGAAAATAGACACATGGCGAACGCGCCCCATTTGAAACTTGTCACTGGCCCTGACACCGCGCAAGGTGTTGCGTGGCTGGAGACGCTCGCGCCGGACTACGCGCCTTCGGACATCGACCTGCTTGCGCGCGCGCTTAATTGGGTGACGCCGTTGCTGCACGGCAAGGCAGCGACAAGCGGCGAGCCCGCCCTCGAGCATGCCTTGAACGTTGCCGCCATGCTACGCGAACTCAGGCTTGGGGCCGACTGCCTTGCGGCAAGCCTGCTGGCGCCTGCGGCGACTAATCACGAACGGGTAATCTCGGTGCGCGACGGGTTCGGCGCGCAGGTTGCCGAACTCGCGGACGGCGTCGAGCGCATGGCATTGATCGGCGATCTCGGCGATCTCGGCTACGGTACCGCGCGCGCGGACGGAGCAAACCAGCTCGAAGGCTTGCGCAAAATGTTGCTGGCTATGGCGCAGGACGTGCGTGTAGTGCTGATCAAACTTGCAGATCACACGCAGACCATGCGCGATGTCGTCAAGAGCGACGATGCCGGACTGCGCCATGCCATGGCGCGATTAGCGCGCGATATTTACGCGCCGCTCGCTAATCGCCTCGGCATCTGGCAATTCAAGTGGGAGCTGGATGATCTCGCGCTGCGCATACTGGAGCCTGCGATCTACAAGAAAATCGCCGCGCTGCTTGACGAGAAACGCCGCGATCGTGAGCACAACATCGAAGCCGCGATCGCGCGATTGCGCGCCGAATTCGCGCGCGTCGGCATCAGCGCGGAAATCAGCGGCAGGCCGAAACATATCTACAGCATCTACAACAAAATGCGCCGCAAAGAGGTCGGATTCGACGCGCTCTATGATGTGCGCGCCGTGCGGGTGCTCGTGGACGACGTCGGCGCCTGCTACGCCGCGCTCGATGTCGTGCATCGCCTGTGGGCGCCGGTGCCCGCGGAATACGATGATTACATCGCGAAACCGAAAAACAACGACTACCGCTCACTGCATACGGCGGTCGTCGGCGATGAGGGCAAGCCGCTCGAGATCCAGATCCGCACGTTCGACATGCACCAGCACGCGGAGCTCGGCGTAGCGGCGCATTGGCGCTACAAGGACGGCTCGCGTGGCGACGCAGGCTACGACGGGAAAATCGCATGGCTGCGGCAGATCGTCGAGTGGAAGGACGAGATCGCCGACGCTAACGGTGCGACAGCGCGTTTTCGTCTGGATCTGTTCGCCGACACGATCTACGTTCTGACACCGCAGGGGCGCGTGATCGATTTGCCGCGCGACGCGACGCCGATCGATTTTGCCTACCACGTGCACACCGATCTCGGGCATCGCTGCCGCGGCGCGCGCGTGGATGGCGCGATGGTGCCGCTCGATACGTCGCTCAAAAACGGCCAGCGTGTCGAAATCATCGCGGCGAAACAGGGCGGGCCGAGCCGCGACTGGTTGAATCCCGCTCTGGGTTTCCTGAAAAGTGCGGGCGCGCGCGGCAAGGTCAGGCAGTGGTTCAACCGGCTGAACCTCGAAGCGTCGATCGCGGAAGGGCGGGCGAACGTTGAAAAAGAACTGCAGCGTCAGGGCATGACCGGCGTGAGCCTCGATAAACTCGCGCAGACCCTGGGGTTCGCGAAGCTCAACGACTTTCTTGCCGAGACCGGCCGCGGCGAAATCAGCGCGCGGCAGATCCAGGTTGCGTTGCGCGAGGACGAGGCGTTGCCGGCCGTCAGCGAAGAAGCGCCTATCGTGCACAAGCCGCGCGCGCAGCCGGGCGGCATCCTGATCGTCGGCGTCGACAAGCTGCTTACCGTGCCCGCCAGATGCTGCAAGCCCGCGCCGCCCGATGCCATCATCGGATTCGTTTCGCGCGGCCGCGGCGTGACCATACACCGGCGCGGGTGCGACAATGTAAAGCGTCTGGCGGCAGAGCGCCTGATCGAGGCGGACTGGGGCGTCGCGGCGAACGCCACGTTCCCGGTCGACGTCGTGATAGAAGCGACCGACCGCACCGGCTTGCTGCGCGATATCACCGAGATTTTTTCGCGCGAGCATATCAATGTGACTGCCACTAACACCGCGAGCCGCGATGCATCCGCGCGCATGGTGTTGACAGTGGAGATCGCCAACGTCGGCGCCCTAAAGCGTGTGCTGGCAATGGTGGCCAACGTGGCCGGCGTGACGCGCGCGGCGCGGCGCTAGACGCTGAATGTCACGCTCAGCGGTTTGACCGGCAGGCCGGCGATCGTCGAGGTCCAGGTTTCGCCGGGTGCCACTGGCAGGGCGGCTGTCAGCGTGCCGGTCGTGACGATTTCTCCCGCGGCCAGTGCGTCGAACTGCGGCTGCGTCGCGAGTATGTCGGCAAGGAAGGCCAGCGCGAGCGCCGGATGATCGAGCGCGTTGCTACCGACGCCGCGGTCGCGAATCTCGCCGCCGCAGGATAAGTCGACGGTGCAATCGCGGATCCGCATTGTGAGCCGCGTAACGTCCGCATGATTCACGGCGTAAGGCTCGCCGACAATCAGCCGCCAATGAAGAGATTGGTCTGCTGCGGAATCGGGTGACTTGAATTTCCAGTCCGCATAGCGGCAGTCAACGATTTCGAAACTCGGGGCCAGCCATTCGATCGACTGCATGATGACAGCAGGATCGCGACAGCCAGTTGGCACGGTGCTGCGCAGCTTGAACGCGATTTCCGGTTCCAATCTCGGCGCGACGCTGCCACGCAATGAGAGTGCGGCCCGGTTGCCTTGCGCAAACGAGAGCGTGCTGTCGTAAACAGGCGCCCATATCGGCGAGGTGGCCCCGTACTGGGTCCATATGTTGCGGTTCGTAAAACCGATTTTACGGCCGATGCAACGTTCACCGCGCGCGCGGCGCGCTGCGACAATATCAGCAAGCACTTCGTACGCGGTATCCCAGTTGAAATCGGCATCGCGCGAGGAAGGAGGGGTCGTCACCCCGCCCTGATCGTGTGCAGCCAGCAAGTCGCGTGCGAATGTCTTGATGCTGCTTATTTTCAAGCCGCACCTTCGACCACGATCATTTCAGTTTTCGCGGTGCGCTGGCGCAACGTCTTGGCGTCGCGATATTCCTCCGACGCCCACCACGCCTTGGCGCGTGCCGCCGTCGGGAATTCGAGCAGTACCACGCGTTTGGGCTGCCACGAGCCTTCCAGCGTTTCGCAGGCGCCGCCCCTGACGGCGAATTTTCCGCCGTAGGCCGCCAGCGAAGACGGCACCATTTTCTTGTAGTCGTCGTAGCCTGCGGCGTCGGTGACTTCAACCTGCACGATGATGTAAGCGGACATGCGGCCTCCAGGAGGTACTACCGTCGAATTACTTACTATATTGCCCGGCTGGTTTCGCCGCAACCGCTGCGGTCCGCACGCATATTGCGTCGGATGAGGCTTTTAATTGAATGGCTGCGCCGCATCAGGTAGAATGCCCCGCTTTCAGGCGCGTAGCTCAGCTGGTTAGAGCACCACCTTGACATGGTGGGGGTCGTTGGTTCGAGTCCAATCGCGCCTACCAATTCTCGACTCAGGCAACAGGCGAAACGAAGAAAGCGAGCGTTATGACACCGCGAACGTGCCAGCTGGTTATACGATACTAGTCGCGCGTTTTTCGTGGTCTGGAAAAAGTGCGGCTGCTCCGCACTTTTTTTTCGTCTTCTGCGATGCTCATCAAAAATGCCCAACGTAAAACTTCCTGACGGTTCCGTCCGTCAATTCGACAAGCCGGTCGCAGTCGCCGATGTTGCTGCAGCCATAGGTCCCGGGTTGGCCAAGGCCGCGCTCGGCGGCAAAGTAAACGGCAAGCTGGTCGATACGTCCTTTGTGATCGACGGCGACAGCGATCTCGCCATCATTACCGAAAAGAATCCCGAAGGCCTCGATCTGATCCGGCATTCGGCGGCGCATCTCCTTGCTTACGCCGTCAAGGAATTGTTTCCCGATGCGCAGGTAACGATAGGGCCGGTCATCGAAAACGGTTTCTACTACGATTTTTCCTACAGCCGTCCATTCACGCCTGACGATCTCGCAGCGATCGAGAAGCGCATGGCGGAACTCGCTAAACGAGATCTGCCCGTCACGCGCGAAGTGTGGGCGCGCGACAAGGCGGTAGAATATTTCAAATCGATCGGCGAGCACTACAAGGCCGAGATCATCGCGTCCATCCCCGCAGGCGACGACGTGTCGCTGTATCGCGAAGGCGACTTCATCGATCTCTGCCGCGGGCCGCACGTGCCCTCGACCGGTAAGCTTAAGGTGTTCAAGCTGATGAAAGTCGCCGGCGCGTACTGGCGCGGCGACTCGAAAAACGAAATGCTGCAGCGGATCTATGGCACGGCCTGGGCGAAGAAAGAAGAGCAGGAAGCCTATCTGCACATGCTGGAGGAAGCGGAGAAGCGCGACCACCGGCGGCTGGCCAAGCAGCTCGATCTCTTTCACATGCAGGACGAAGCACCGGGCCTGGTGTTCTGGCACCCGCACGGCTGGACGGTGTGGCAGCAGGTGGAGCAATACATGCGCAAGGTCTACCAGGAGAACGGCTACCAGGAAGTCAAGTGTCCGCAAATACTCGACCGCTCGCTATGGGAAAAGTCCGGCCACTGGGAGAACTACAAGGAGAACATGTTCACCACGGCCAGCGAGAACCGTGACTACGCGATCAAGCCGATGAACTGTCCCGGCCACGTGCAGATCTACAACTGCGGATTGCACAGCTATCGCGAGCTGCCATTGCGCTACGGCGAATTTGGCGCCTGCCACCGCAACGAGCCGTCCGGCGCGCTGCACGGCATCATGCGCGTGCGCGGCTTTACCCAGGACGACGGCCATATCTTCTGCACCGAAGCGCAAATCGAACCCGAAGTTGCAAACTTCATCGATCTGTTAATCGGCGTCTACCGCGATTTCGGTTTCGACGACATCATTTACAAGTTGTCCACGCGTCCTGCCAAGCGGGTCGGCGCGGACGATACCTGGGATATTGCAGAGAAGGCGCTCGCCGATGCGTTAAACAAAAAGGGCGTGCCGTGGGAGACGCTGCCTGGCGAGGGGGCGTTCTACGGGCCCAAGATCGAGTTCTCGCTCAAAGATTCGATCGGTCGCGTATGGCAATGCGGTACGGTCCAGGTGGATTTCTCCATGCCCGGCAGATTGGGTGCCGAATATGTGGCTGAGGACAATGCGCGACACGTGCCGGTCATGCTGCATCGGGCAATCGTCGGATCGATGGAGCGTTTCATCGGAATTCTGCTCGAAAACTACGCTGGTGCACTGCCGGTATGGCTGGCGCCCGTCCAAGTCGTGGTAATGAACATAACGGCCAATCAGGCAGACTATGTGGAACAGGTCGCTGCCGAATTCAGGCAGGCCGGATTGCGCGTTCAATCCGACTTGAGAAATGAGAAAATAACCTATAAAATTCGGGAACATAGTCTGCAAAAACTGCCTTATCAGGTCATTTTAGGTGACAAGGAGATGGCAGCGCAGACAGTTGCCGTGCGGACCCGCAAAGGCGAAGACCTCGGCCAGATGCCGATAAAGGCTTTCGTCAAGCGCCTGCTGGATGAGGCGCTGCAGCTGGGACGCGCGGCATAACTTTTTGATATAGCGGGGTTTTCATATAGCTCAGGAAAAAGAGCCGCGCATTAACGGCGAGATAAACGCTCCGGAAGTCCGGTTGATCGGGCCCAATGGAGAGCAGGTCGGCATCGTCACGATTGCCTCGGCCAATGCGCAGGCAGAAGCAGCAGAACTCGATCTTGTGGAAATCGCGCCGACTGCGGTGCCGCCGGTTTGTCGTGTCATGGATTACGGCAAATTCAAATATCGGGAAAGCAAGCGGCGCCACGAGGCGAAGCTCAAGCAGAAACAAATCATCGTAAAGGAAGTGAAGTTTCGTCCGAGTACGGATGAAGGCGATTACAAGATCAAGCTGCGCAACCTGACGCGCTTTCTGGACGAAGGCGACAAGTGCAAAGTAACGTTGCGCTTTCGCGGCCGCGAGATGGCGCACCAGGAATTCGGCATCCGGCTCATCGAGCGCGTGAAAAACGATCTCGAATCGATGAGCGTGGTCGAGCAGTTTCCGAAGATGGAAGGGCGGCAGATGGTCATGGTGTTGTCGCCGAAGAAGATCGTCATCAAGCCGGCCGCTGCGGCAGCGCCGAAGAAAGAGGCGGTCAAGAAAGTACCGAAAGAGCCTAAAGAAGTAAAAGCACAGAAAGAAGCAGCAGAAGCAGCAAGTCCCGCAGCGGATGCACCGGTGGCGGTCGCAGCAGAAAAAAAGTAGTCGCAGTCTATAAGTAGTTGTCCGGGTTCCCGAAGTCTTTCCACTGGAAAGCACCCGGCGCTATGACAGAAAAAAGGAGCAGTCATGCCTAAAATGAAGACCAAGAGCGGCGCCAAGAAGCGCTTCAAGGTCGCCGCCAGCGGACGCATCAAACGCGGCAGCGCGTATCTGCGTCATATCCTCACCAAGAAGACCACCAAGCGCAAGCGTCAGTTGCGCGGCGGCACCGGCGTGCACGAAAGCGATCAGCATTCCGTCCACAAAATGCTTCCCTACGCGTAAGGAGATGAGCCATGCCTAGAGTCAAACGTGGCGTCACCGCGCGTGCCGCCCATAAAAAAGTTATTGCGCGCGCCAAGGGTTTCCGCGGCCGCCGCAACAATGTATTCCGCGTCGCCAACGAAGCGGTCATGCGCGCCGGGCAATACGCCTATCGCGACCGCCGTAACAAGAAGCGCGATTTCCGCAGCTTGTGGATCACGCGCATCAACGCGGCCGTGCGCGAGCATGGCTTGTCGTACAGCGTGTTCATGAACGGGCTCAAGAAAGCGGCCATTGCCGTCGACCGCAAAGTGCTCGCGGACATCGCGGTGATGGACAAGCCCGCGTTTACGAAGTTTGTCGAAAAAGTCAAAGCCAGCCTCGGCGTCTGAGCGGATTCGACGATTAAAAGGAGGCTGACTTAGTTAGCCTCCTTTTTTTTCGGATTAAGCGTGGAAAAACTCGACACCATCGTTCAGGAAGCTCTGCAGTCGTTCGCCGGGGTCAGCGATGCCGCGCAACTCGAGCATGCGAAGGCACGCTACCTCGGCAAGTCCGGCGCGCTGACCGAACTGCAAAAAAGCCTCGGCACGCTCGCGCCCGCCGAGCGCCCGGCGATGGGCGCTCGGTTCAATACCGCCAAGCAGCAGATCGAGGCGGCGCTCGCGGCGCAGCGCCAAAAAATCCAGTCAGCAAAGCTCGATGCGCAACTCGCGCTGGAGGCGCTGGATGTCACGCTCGCGGGGCGCGGCATGCACGCGGGCGGCCTGCATCCCGTGACGCGCACGCTTGCGCGCATCGAAGCATTGTTCCGTTCGATCGGTTTCGCCGTCGCGGACGGCCCGGAAATCGAGACCGACCACTACAACTTTACCGCGCTGAACCAGCCGGAGAACCATCCGGCGCGCTCGATGCACGACACGTTTTATGTCGACGACGCCAAGCATCTGCTGCGCACGCATACCTCGCCGATCCAGATCCGCTACATGGAAATGCACAAACCGCCGATCAAAATCATCGCGCCGGGACGCGTCTACCGTGTTGACTCCGATGCGACGCATTCACCGATGTTTCATCAGGTCGAGGGCTTGTGGGTCGATGAGCGCGTGAGCTTCGCAGACCTCAAGGGCGTAGTGGTGGATTTTCTGCGGAAATTTTTCGAGCGTGACGACCTGAAAGTCCGCTTCCGGCCCTCGTTCTTTCCGTTCACCGAGCCGTCGGCCGAAATCGACATGAGTTTCGGCGAAGGCTGGCTGGAGATCGGCGGCTGCGGCATGGTGCATCCGAACGTCCTGCGCAACGTCAACATCGACAGCGAGAAATACCAGGGTTTTGCATTCGGACTCGGGCCCGATCGTCTTTCGATGCTGAGATATGGCGTGAACGACCTGCGCCTGTTCTTCGAGAACGACCTGCGCTTTCTTAAACAATTTAATTGAACCGCCGGACGACAGCACGCGATGAAGTTTTCTGAAAACTGGTTGCGGTCTTTCGTCGCCACTTCGCTGACAAGCGGCGAACTCGCCGACGCGCTGACGATGGGCGGCATCGAAGTCGAGGCGATCGAGCCCGCGGCGCCGGCATTCGACAAGGTTGTCGTGGCCGTGGTCGTTGAGGTGCAGAAGCATCCGGACGCGGACCGCCTGACGATATGCACGGTCGACGCCGGAGGTGCGCCGCTGCAAGTCGTATGCGGAGCGCCGAACGTGCGTCCGGGTATACGCGTGCCGCTGGCTCAGGCTGGCGCGCAACTGCCGGGCATGACCATCAAGCAGGCGAAAGTGCGCGGCGTCGAATCAAACGGGATGCTGTGCTCCGCGCGCGAACTCGGTATTGCGGACGACGCGCAGGGTTTATTAATATTGCCGGTGGACGCGACGGTAGGCACTGATATCCGCAAGTACCTCGATCTGGATGACCGGTTGTTCACGATCAAGCCGACGCCCAATCGCGGCGACTGCCTGTCCATATCCGGCGTCGCGCGCGAAGTCTCCGCCATCACCGGCATTGCCGTGACGATGGTCGCGGCAAAGGCCGCACAATCGCTGCCCGACCGTGTCGAAATCAAGCTTGCGGCAGGTGACGCTTGTCCGCTTTACTGCGGGCGCGTTTTACGCGGCGTCAATGCCGGTGCGCCGACGCCGGCGTGGATGAAGCAACGTTTGGAGCGCAGTGGCGTGCGCAGCATCAGCGCCATAGTCGACGTCGCGAATTATGTGATGATCGAACTGGGCCAGCCGCTGCATGCATTCGATCTGGACCGCATCGACGGCGGCATCCAGGTCCGCTTTGCGCGCGCGGGTGAGCGCCTTGAATTGCTGAACGATCAGGAAATCGATCTGCAGCCTGAATTTCTGGTTATCGCCGACGCAACGAAACCGCTGGCGCTGGCGGGCATCATGGGCGGAGCAGGCAGCGCAGTCGCGACGAATACGCAAAACGTCCTGCTGGAAGCTGCTTTTTTTGTGCCGGCCGTGATCGCGGGAAAATCGCGCGTGCTCGGATTTGGCTCCGAATCCGCGTACCGGTTCGAACGCGGCGTGGATTTCGCAGCGACTGCGTATGCGCTCGAGCGCGCGACCGGGTTGGTGCAGGAGATTTGCGGAGGCCAGGCAGGCCCGGTGTGCGCCGCGCAGGCAGCATTGCCGCCGCGCCAGCCCGTTCGCCTGCGCGCGGCACGCGCCCGGCGCGTGCTCGGTATAGAGCTTGGCGACGACAAGATCGCCGGATTGTTTGCAAGGCTTGGATTCAAATGCGAGCGGCGCGACGGCGAGTTTCTGGTCACGCCGCCAAGCTACCGCTTCGATATCTCGATCGAGGAAGATCTTATCGAGGAAGCCGCGCGCATTTACGGCTATGACAACATTCCGGCCAATGCGCCGCTCGCTGTCGCCGCAATGCTGCCGGTAGATGAGTCGCGCATCAGCATTGCAGCGTTGCGCCATCTGCTGGTGGCGCGCGATTATCAGGAAATCGTCAGCTACAGTTTTGTCGACCGGCTGTGGGAAAAGGATTTCTGCGCCAATGCTGACCCAGTGATGCTTGCGAACCCGATCGCATCCAATCTCAGTGCAATGCGGTCCAGCCTCATCGGCAGCCTGGTTGACTGTCTGCGACTGAATGTCAGCCGGCAACAAGACAGAGTGCGCCTGTTCGAGAATGGACGCTGTTATTCCCGAGACGCCAACGGGGACTACAGCGAGCGCTCGGTTCTCAGCGGGCTCGCTTACGGCGGGGCAGTGCCGGAGCAGTGGGGGGCCCACAAGCGGCTGGTTGACTTTTTCGATGTGAAAGCCGACGTCGAAACGCTGGCCGGCCCATTGCCGGTCAGCTTCGAGGCGGCCGAGCACCCGGCGCTGCATCCCGGACGTTCCGCTCACGTAATGCTGGAAGGGCGAGTGGCTGGCTGGCTGGGGGAACTGCATCCGCGGCTACAGCAAAATTACGATTTGCCCTCCGCACCCATCGCTTTCGAGCTCAACCTGGAAATGCTTTTACTGCGACCCATGGCAGGATTCATGGATTTTTCACGCCAACCTACGCTGCGCCGGGATATTGCGGTCGAAGTCGGTGAAAAAGTAGCCGTTCAAAGCATGCTGGAGGCCCTCAAAAAGCACGCGCCAGATATAGTTTTAGAGGTCGCGCTGTTTGACGTATATCGCGGCAAAGGCATTGATTCAGATAAAAAAAGTGTTGCGTTTAAGGTGGTATTGCAAGATACTCATAAAACTTTGACCGACGCTCAAGCCGAAACCGCGATACAGCGGTTGCTTAAAGTGTTACAAGAACAATTTGAAGCAAAGCTCCGAGAATAAGGGGAAAATATGACTTTAACCAAGGCCGAGTTAGCGGACCTGCTTTTTGAAAAAGTAGGTTTCAACAAGCGCGAGGCCAAAGATATGGTGGAGTCTTTTTTCGAGGAGGTACGTCTGGCGCTGGAAAACGGCGAGGGCGTCAAGCTTTCGGGCTTCGGAAACTTTCAGTTGCGTGACAAGCCGCAGCGGCCGGGACGCAACCCGAAAACCGGCGAGGAAATTCCCATCACTGCCCGTCGCGTAGTCACGTTTCATGCGTCGCAGAAACTGAAGGCGATGGTCGAGCAAAATTATAATAATGGAAACAAACCACAGTCCTAAGGAAACGCTGCCGCCCATCCCGGCCAAGCGTTATTTCACGATCGGAGAAGTGAGTGAATTGTGCGGCGTCAAGCCGCACGTCCTGCGTTATTGGGAGCAGGAATTCACTCAGCTGAAGCCCGTCAAGCGGCGCGGTAACCGCCGTTACTATCAGCATCATGAAGTGTTGTTGATCCGGCGCATCCGCGACCTTTTGTACGACCAGGGCTTCACCATCAGCGGCGCGCGCAATCGACTCGACGAAACCGTCACCGAGCCCGCCAAACCCACCCGGGCGGCCCTCGCTGCTGCGGCCGCGGGCAGGACGAACCTCGCCGCGTTACGCAAGGAAATCAAGTCTGTCCTCGATTTGTTGCGCAGCTGACGCTGCCTCTCGTGGCCTGAAGGAAAGCGGCACAACCTCTCTGCTATAATTCGCGCTTCGGGGCGTAGCGCAGCCTGGTAGCGTACCTGCATGGGGTG
>JANYDM010000001.1 GCA_025363575.1 Betaproteobacteria bacterium
CTTGAACAACAAGATTCGCGTCATCCAGCGCCGCGCATACGGACTGCGCGACGAAGAATATCTGCGCTTGAAAATCCTTACCTGCATGTTGCCAGTCCTCTAAAATAACCCAAAATCACCCACACGACTTCCTGAAGACCCTTAAAAAGAATGTTCTCTGTGGCCAATATTTTGTTTGATGAATCAGGAGAAGATATTTGAATCCGAGAAAAGGTTACGGCGGCAAGACTCTTTACGGCGCACGCGTCGGCATACTCATGCTCGACACCAAATGGCCGCGGCCGCCCGGCGACACCGGCAACGCGCGAACATGGCCGTTTCCGGTCATTTATAAAGTGATTCCCGGCGCGTCGGCGCGCGTTGTCATCCATGAGCAAGGCAAGGGCCTCGGCCAGGCATTTCTCGATGGCGCCGCCGAACTCGTGAAGGAAGGCGCCGACGGCATCACGACGACCGGCGGTTTTCTCGCGATATTCCAGGACCAGCTGGCGGCGCACGTCAAAGTGCCGGTTGCGAGCTCGTCACTGCTGCAGATTCCGCTCGTGCAGAGATTATTGCCGCCCGGCAAGCGCGTCGGCGTGCTGTCCGTTCACGGCGACCGTATCACGCCGGAGCACTGGCAAGCGTGCGGCGCGCCGCTCGACACGCCGGTGATCGGCACCGAAGGCGGGCGCGAATTCACCCGCGTGCTGCTGCAGGACGAAATGGAAATGGATTACGCGCTGGCGGAGCAGGACATCCTCGAAGCCGGCGAAAAATTGCTAAAGAAGCATCCGGAGGTCGGCGCGCTCGTGCTCGAATGCCATAACCTCGCGCCGTACTCGCGCGCGCTTAACGACTTGCTGCGCATACCCATTTACGACGTCTACACGTTTGTATGCTGGTTTCATTCGGGACTCGAGCCGCGCGATTTCGGCTACCCGGGCTCGGCTACGCGTTCGATGTGGCGGGAGCGGTAGCGCACATGGAGGAGATCGTCGGTCTCGCGCCATCGGGCTCGATGGGCAGCGGCTACAACCTCGAGGCATTCGAGCGCGGTCTTGCCGCAAACCCGCATTTCATCGGGCAGGACGCGGGCACGACAGACACCGGCCCTTACTATCACGGCACCGGTCTGCCTTTTCTGCCGCTGGCTACTTACAAGCATGATCTGTCGTTCATGCTGCGCGGCGCGCGTGCGCAACGCATTCCACTGCTGATCGGTTCCGCGCTGACCAGCGGTTGCAATTCATCGCTTGCGCAGATGGTCGGGCTTGTGCACGAGGTGGCGCGCGAGCACGGTCTCAAATTCCGCATGGCGGTGATCAACGCCGAACTCGACAAAGCCGATCTCAAGCGTCGCATGGCGCAAGCGCCGTTCGAAAGCCTGGGCCCGGCCGGCGCGCTGACGAACGAAACCATAGACCGCTGCGGCCCTATCGTTGCGCAGATGGGAACGGAACCGTTCATACGCGCGCTCGACGCGGGCGCCGATGTCGTCATCGCCGGCCGCGCGTGCGACGACGCGATATTCGCTGCCTTGCCTATCCTCAAGGGCTTCGACAAAGGCCTGTCTTTGCATTGCGGAAAAATTCTCGAGTGCGCGGGCCTGTCCGCGATCCCGTACGATTTAGCTGAACCGCTGTTGGGGCGCGTGCGCCGCGATCATTTCGAAGTCGAGCCCTGCCACCCGGACCATCGCTGCACGACGGTGTCGGTCGCCGGCCATTCCTTATACGAGCGCGGCGATCCCTGCCTGCAGCCCGGTCCCGGCGGCATGAACGATCTGACTGCTGCGAAATTCGCGCAGCTTGACGAGCGGCGCGTCAAAGTCACCGGCAGCCGCTTCGTCGCCGACCAGACCTACCGCATCAAGCTCGAAGGCGCGGAGCAGGTGGGCTTCCGCAGCATCGTGATGGTCGGCATCCGCGACCCCATTATGATCCGCCAGATCGATTCCATTCTCGCCGAAGCGCGCGCACGTTCGGAGGACCGCTTCAAGAGCTCAGGTGGCGGCATCCATCTGACGTATCGCATCTACGGCAAGAACGCGGTGATGGGCGATCTTGAGCCCGATACGCATCTGCTGTCGCATGAAATCGGCCTGATGATAGACGTCGTCGCGCCTGCGCAGGATCTCGCGACGGCGGTCGCGATGTTCGTGCGCGGCACGCTGCAGCATGCGAGCTATCCGGGCATCGTCACCACGGCCGGCAATATGGCATATCCGTTCTCGCCGTTTGGCGTGCCGGTCGGGCCCGCGTTCCGCTTCGCGGTGTATCACCTGATGCCGCTCAAAGATCCTTGCGAGATATTTCCGATGACGATGGAAGAAGTGAGATGAGCGTAGCAACGTTGTCCGACTTCGCCAAAGTCATCCGCAGCAAGAACGCGGGGCCGTTCGAGCTGACGTTCGACATCATGTTCGATGACGCCGCCAAATATGAACGCGTCAAGGCGTCCTGTGCGATCAACGCCGCGCGCATTGCCGAGGCCTATCGCATACGCGTCGAAGACGTGCTTGTGTGCCGGCCTTACGACGCTGCCGTCGCATTCAAGATCACGATCCGTCGTCCGACCGGGTCGGGCGACATCGAGGACCGCGACGTTTACGGCTGCCAGCAACACGTCCCTCTCACTCGTATTGAAATCCCGGCAGCGAGCTAGCGCGTCAGCCGCAGGTGGGCGCCTGCTGTAGAATCGAAGCCGGATAGCAACACTTCCCGGGGTCAGCTCAGTGCGGGCACCCATCCTGATCTTAGCCTTCCTGCCAAGGAAGGGATTTCCTGGCGTGAGGAAACGATGACCGTCAAACTTCGTCCTTTGTCCTACGGCCTTGGCGCCGAAGTCTGCGACGTCGATGCGTCGCGCAATATGAGTGAGCAGGAATTCGGCGAGATTTATCGTGCGTTCCTGAATTACGGCATCCTGCTATTGCGCAACCAGAAACTTACGCGCGAGCAGCATATTGAATTCAGCCGCCGCTTCGGCGAACTCGACAAGCACGACGCGCTGCCGCGCGACCGCCATCCTCAATATCCTGAGCTGCTGATGGTAACCAACGAGCCGAAACCCGACGGTTCGCCGTCCGACTCCAAGTACACGGGGCGGCAGTGGCATTCCGACATGTCTTTCACGCTGGTGCCGTCGCTGGGCTCGCTGCTGCGCTGCCATACCGCGGCGCCGGTCGGCGGCGACACACTGTTCGCCAATATGTATGCCGCGTACGATTCGCTGTCGGAGGGCATGAAGAAGCTGATCGCCGACCTCCACGGCATCCATCAGTCGGGCACGCGCAAGATCGCCAATGACAGCACCGGCATCACGCGCGCCGCCGAGCAGAAGCGCATCAATCCGCCCGTCGCGCAGCCGGTGGTGCGCGTGCATCCGGAGACAGGCCGCAAAGCGCTCTATATCGGCGAGAAAGTGAGCCGCTTCGACGGCATGACGGAAGAGGAGAGCCGGCCGCTTATCGAATACCTGTGCAAGCATGCGACCAAACACGAATTTGTCTACCGTCATCAATGGCGTACCGACGACATCATCGTGTGGGATAACCGCTGCACCATGCACTGCGCGCTCGGCGATTTCGACGAAACCCAGCTGCGGCATCTCGAGCGCACCACGGTGCTGGGCACGCCATCGGGTTATGTGGCGCAAGCGGCATGAGGTTGCGCGCGTTTGCTCTAATCGCCTGCTGTTTCGCCAGTTCTTTCCTGCCGGTCCACGCCGCCGACTATCCGACGAAGCCGATCCGCATTCTTGTGCCGTTCGTGCCGGGCGGCGCGACCGATATACTCGCGCGGCTTGTCGGGCAGCACCTGACCCAAGCCTGGGGCGAGCAGGTCATCATCGATAACCGTCCCGGCGCCAACGGCATACTTGCCGCCGACCTGACGGCGAAAGCGACACCGGACGGCCATACGCTGCTGTTCGTTGCCATCGGCCATGCGATCAATCCGCTGCTGCAGAAGAAGCTGCCGTACGACACGCAGAAAGATTTCACGCCCATCAGTCTTGCTGCGGTGCTGCCATTGATAGTTACAGTGCATCCATCGGTGCCGGCTGGCAGCGTGAAAGAACTCATAGCGCTTGCGAAGACTCGGCGTCTCAGCTACGCATCGGGCGGCGTAGGCTCGTCGCAGCACCTGGCGACCGCGCTGTTTGCCTCGATGGCGAAAATCGATCTCGTACACGTACCCTACAAGGGCGGCAATCAGGGCTTGCTCGACACCGTGGGCGGGCAGGTCAACATGATGATCTCGACGATTTTGTCGCTGACGCCGCACATCAAATCCGGCAGATTGAAGGGGTTGGCAATCACCACAGCGAAGCGCAGTTCAGCGTGGCCCGATATGCCGACGGTGGCCGAGGCCGGCCTGCCGGGTTATCAGTCGATTGCGTGGTACGGGCTGGTCGGCCCGGCGAAAATGCCGCCGCCGGTACTGAAGAAACTGAGCGACGAGGTCACGCGCATCATCAAGTCGCCGTCGGTGACCGAGAACCTGACCGCGCAGGGCGCCGATCCGGTCGGCAATTCGCCGGCTGAGTTCGGCGCATTCATCAGGGAAGAGACAAAGCGCTACGCGAAAGTCGTGAAGGACGCCGGCGTTACCAGCGAATAGTTAGATATCTGCAAACATACGCGCCATTCGCTTCAAGAAAAACCGGGTGCAAGAATGTCCGCTTTCGACCCAAA
>JANYDM010000024.1 GCA_025363575.1 Betaproteobacteria bacterium
AACAACAAGATTCGCGTCATCCAGCGCCGCGCATACGGACTGCGCGACGAAGAATATCTGCGCTTGAAAATCCTTACCTGCATGTTGCCAGTCCTCTAAAATAACCCAAAATCACCCACACGACTTCCTGAAGACCCAAAAAATTAAAGCCGGAATTAATTTACTGCTCGCTCAAAGGCTTTCTTGCCGGCCCGTATGAAAATCGCGCGGGACTCGATGAAACGGCGCAAATGATGGGCGGACTCGCGTATATGACGGGCCCGGTCGGCAGGCCGCTGCGCGCGGGCGCGTCCGTCAACGACGTCATGGGCGGCATGTTCGCCGCGATCGCAATCCTGTCGGCAGTTATCGAGCGTGCGGCCACGGGCCGCGGCCAGCATGTAAAAAGCGCATTGTTTGAAAACTGCGCATTCTTGATGGGCCAGCACATGACTGAAGGCTTCATGACCGGCAAGCCGGTGGTGCCCATGCCCGACCGCATCCGGGCGTGGGCGGTCTACGATACGTTCAAAACGAGCGATGGCGAAATGGTGTTCGTCGGTGTCGTCACCGACACGCAGTGGAAGATATTCTGCGACGCGTTCGGTCTCGCTGCCCTGCTGGCAGACCCCTCGCTCAAAACCAATCCGCAGCGCGTCGAAGCGCGGCCGCGCCTGATTCCGATAGTCACTGCCTTGTTCGCGAAAATGACCAAGCAGGCACTGCTCGACAAATGCGAACGGCTTGGTCTTCCGTTTGCGCCGATCACGCGACCGGAAGATTTATTCAACGATCCGCATTTAAAAGCCTCGGGTGGACTCGCCGATATCACGCTCATGAACGGCGTGAAAACGCAGGTGCCGATCATGCCGATCGAGATGGACGGCCGCCGCTTCGCGACGCGGCTCGATTTGCCCAGGGTCGGCGAACACACGCGCGAAACGCTCGAAGATCTCGGCTATACGCCACAGGACATCGAGCGGCTGATCGCGGACGGCGTCGCGCGCGCTTCATAGACTGCAAATCCCGGAGCAAATCATGTGCAGATTATTTATAGTATTGGCCTTGCTGTCGGTCGCGTCGCAATGCATTGCGGCAGACGCCTACCCGAATAAACCGGTGCGGTGGGTCGTGCCCTTTCCGCCCGGCGGCGGCACCGATTTAATCTCGCGCACTATAGCCACAAAACTGTCGGAAGCATGGGGCGTGCAAGTCGTCGCCGACAATCGTCCCGGTGGCGGCGGCACGCTGGGCCTCGGCATCGCGGCTAAAACCAAGCCGGACGGTTACACGATAGTGCTCGGTCAAGCCTCCAACGTCGCGGTTGCGCCCGCGCTATACGCGAAGCTCGACTATGACCCGGTCAAGGATCTGCAGCCCATCACCAATGTGCTCGCGGCGCCGCTGGTGATCGTGTCGCATCCCTCGTTTCCCGCCAGAAACGCGAAGGAACTGATCGCCTACGCGCGCAGCAAGCCCGACGCCGTCACGTTCGGTTCCCCCGGCAACGGCACTATCGGACATTTGTCGATGGAACTTCTGAAGACGATGGCGAAAATAAAAATGCTGCATATTCCTTACAAAGGCGCGACGCTGGCGATTACGGAGCTGATCGGCGGACAGATTGTGCTCTACGCGAGCAGCATGCCGCCGGCTCTGCCGCTGATTCAGGCGGGCAAGTTGAAGGCGCTCGGCGTCACAACATCGAAGCGGCTCGCGCCGCTGCCGGCCGTGCCCACGATCGCGGAGAGCGGTGTCGCCGGATACGAGGCAGTCAATTGGTACGGCGTATTCGTGCCAGCGGGCGTGCCGAAAGACGTCGCGGCAAAACTGCATACCGACATTGTGCGGGTGTTGAAGCAGCCGGAAGTCAAGGAGCGCTTCGCAGGCGAGGGCGGCGACATCGTCGCCGATACACCTGAGGAATTCGCCGCTTTCGTGCGCAAGGAAATTCCGAAATGGTCGAAGGTCGTGAAAGACGCTTCAGTAAAAGTGGACTGAGCGAAGGATTATCTGATGCCGACAGTTTCTATCGACGCCTTGACCATTCTTGCCGCGGGTGCATTACGGGCGAGCGGCGCGTCTGAATCGTCCGCGGCGATTACCGCGAAATATCTCGTCGCGGCCGACGCGCAAGGACTGGGCACGCACGGCGTCGCACGCGTGCCGACGTATTGCGGCCATCTCAAATCGAAACGCGCGCGCGGCGATGCTACGCCGCGCATCGTGAATGAAAAGAAAGCGGCGTGTCTGGTCGATGCCGGCGATGGGCTCGGTTTCGAGCCGTGCGTGTTTGCAATCGGGCAGGCGATCGAGCGTGCGCAAAAATACGGCGTGGGATTCGCCGGCGTCACGCGCAGTCATCATTGCGGCGCGCTGGGCATATTGCTCGAAGATGTGGCGGAGCGCGGCATGGTAGGCATCGCTTTCAGCAATGCGTCCGCCGCGATCATGGCGTGGGGCGGTACACGACCGCTGTTCGGCACCAATCCGGTAGCAGCAATATTTCCTCGCAAAGGCGCGGCGCCGCTGGTTATCGACATGTCGCTTACCCAAGTGACGCGCGGGCAGATCATGCTTTATGCCAACGCGGGCAAGGCTATCCCCGAAGGCTGGGGGATGGACAAGGACGGCAATCCGACGACCGATGCGCAGAAAATACTGGTCGGCGGCAGTCTGCACGCGGTGGGCGGGCTCAAGGGCACAATGCTCGCTCTCGCGGTCGAGATTTTATGCTGTGCGCTGATGGGCGCCGCGCTGTCGCACGAGGTTGGCTCCATCTATGTGCACGATGGCGAACCGATGAATCTGGGGCAGGCTTTCCTCGTCATCGATCCCGCGGCGCTCGCCGGCCGCGATGCTTATCTCGAGCGGATCGAAACCCTGATTGCCGCAATGGAGGAAGACAAGGAAGTGCGCCTGCCCGGCGCACGGCGCGTGGAAAACGTGGCGCGCGCCGCAAAAGAAGGCATCGAAATTCCGGCGGAGCTGGAAAAGCAGTTGCGGGAACTGGCGCAACGCTGAGTTGCCTTGCGCCTGCGGCGGGCGTAACGTATATCGAAACGGCAACAATAAAAAACAATACGTTCCATTCGTATTCGTATTAACACCAAGGGAGAGTAACCATGCTTAGACGCGACTTCGTGCTCGGCGCGGCCGCGGCCGGCGCTTTGATGCAAGCCCGTTTCGGTTTTGCGAAGGCAGCGCAACCCACTACCCCGGTGAATTTCGACGTGCCTGCGGGCGCGTGCGACTGCCATACTCATATCCACGGCGATCCCAAAAGATTTCCGTTCTTCGCGGGCCGCACCTATACGCCGGAAATGGCATTGCCGGAAGAAATGTCGGCGCTGCATAAGGCGTTGCATATTCAGCGCGTGGTTATCGTCACCCCGAGTGTTTACGGGCCCGATAATTCGGCGACGATCTACGGCATGAAGGCACGCGGCAAAAACGCGCGCGGCGTCGCGGTCATCGATGACAAGACGACCGACACCGAGATCCATAACCTGGCGCGTCTCGGTTTCAAGGGCATCCGGCTCAACCTCGCCACTGCCGGCGTCAGCGATCCCAACGTCGCCCGCCAGCGTTTTCTCGCCGCCGCCGAGCGCGTGAAGAGCCGCAACTGGCATATCCAGCTTAACACCTCGCTCGCAGTCATTGCCGCCATGAAGGACGCGCTTGCGGCGTCGCCGGTGCCGATTGTGTTCGATCACTATGGCGGCGCCAAGGAAGAGCTCGGCGTGCAGCAGACGGGATTCTCCGATCTCGTTGATCTTGTGAAGTCAGGCAAAGCTTATGTCAAGATTTCGGTCACGGCCGGCCCGCGCCAAAACTACGGTTATTTCACGCCGCTCGCGCAGATGCTGATCGCCGCCAATGTCGATCGCATCCTGTGGGGCAGCAACTGGCCGCATCCGAATTCGGATGGCGGGAGTACCGCCGAGGTTTCGCCGCTGTGGCAGGTGGACGACGGCCTCGTATTCAATCTGCTGCCGACATGGGCGCCCGATGCGTCAGTGCGCAGAAAAATCCTCGTCGACAATCCGGTGCGGCTCTACGAGTTCTAGCCGACGGCGATTGATCGCAATGCAGGTGCGGCGTTCGCGCCTGCTCTCGCGCCGCGGTCTTGCAGGTTGACGACCCGCCGTTCGGCGCGACATATATCATCCACACATGGGAAAGGTCATGAATCATTCAGCGGCGTTGGTTACATCGCTTGTTCTCATGTTGTCGACATTTGGAGTGACCAGCGAAAGCGCGGCTCAAGCGCCGAGCGCCGCGATCGCAAAGCAGCTCGCGCCAACTGGCAAACTGCGTGTTGCGGTGTTGATGCTGTCGTATTTCGCGAATGAGGAAGGCGGCGCGCTCAAGGGATGGGCGCCCGACCTTGGCATCGAGCTTGCGCGGCGGGTCGGCGTGCCGTTCGAGCTCGTGCACATCGAGAATCCGGCGGACATGATAGAGGCCTTCAGCGCCAATAGAGTCGACGTCGCGTTCATCGGAATAACAAAGGACCGCGCTGCCGTTTTCGATTTTGGCCCCGTCATTATCGGTCTCAGGACTTCGTTTCTGGTAGCGGGGGACTCGCCGATCAAAAGCATTCCCGAAGTCGATCAAACCGGCATCCGCATCGTCGTACCCGCGCGCAGCGCGCAAGGCGAGCACCTCGACAAGATCATCACCAAAGCTACCTTGGTCCGCGTGCCGGTCGAGACGCCGCAGCCGGCGCTCGACATGCTGGTCGCGGGCAAGGCCGACGTGTTCAGCCACGCCGTTCCGATGCTCGCGACAGCGCAGCCTGGCCTGCCCGGATCGCGCATCCTGCCGGGCAGTTATTACAACGTTCCGATTGCGATCGGTTATGCCCAGGGCCAGTCGGCGGCGGTGCTCGAGTTCTGCAAGCAATTCGCGAATGACGTGAAAGCCTCCGGTTTCCTGCAGCAAGCGCTCGACCGCATGGGCAGCAAGGCCACCGGCGTCGTAGTACTGACGCAGTAGCTTTGCTCGTTGCGGCATTACAGCCAATGAATTTATGCACAAGATATTTCTGATTGCACTGCTCATCGCCGTCAATGGCGTCAGCGTGAGCCGCGCGCAGTCTGAACACGTCGAAGTGCTGGATCCGCGGGCGCTGCCGCTCGGCGACGGCAGGATCAGCACGCAGCCGCGGCGCGGCCATGTTTTTTCGTGCACGACGCAGTTTCACGGCGGCGGCGCGCGGCGCGACGGCGACTGGATACGCGGTACAACGTGGGACGCGACCAGAAAGCTCTGGGTTCAGGGCAACGTTACGTGGGCGAACGCTACCTTCACGATTACGGCGGCCGGCGGCGAGCGGCAGGTGACGGGCAACGGTTTGCCGATCAACCATACAACCGGCGTCTTTCCGGTGCGCCGCGACGATCCTGCATTTCAAATCGACCGCAATCCGAATTCCATCGAGACACAGCGCGTCGGCTTTTCGCTGCCGCTGATGCCGGCGCTTGCGCAGTCGCCAACCTGCGTGAACATGGGCATGATAGGCGTGGCGTTGAGCGGCGTGGCGCTGTTCAATGCGCTCGACGGCGAAGGGCGGGATGCCATGGCGCATGAAGTGCAGGACCGCTGCAACGGCCATCCGGAAATGCGCGGCCAATATCACTATCATGGGCCGAGCGCGTGCATCCCCGGCGCGAACGGCAACGGCGCACTCGTCGGTTATGCGTTGGACGGCTTCGGCATTTACAGCACGCACGATGCTGCCGGCCGCGAAATCACGAATGCCGATCTCGACGAATGCCATGGCCGCACCGGCCGCATCCTGTGGGACGGCAGGGAAGTCACCATGTATCACTATGTGCTGACGCGTGAATATCCTTATTCGATCGGTTGCTTTCGCGGCACGCCTGCGCGTTTGCAGGCGCGCTTCGACGGCGGTCCGCCTCCCGGCAAGGGGCCGGGCGCGATGCGCCAGCCGCCGCCCGAAGCGCTGGCCGCCTGCAGCGGCCGGACTGACGGCGCGCAATGCCGCTTTATTTCTCCGCGCGGGGATGCAATCAGCGGAACATGCCGCTCACCGGCGGGCGCACTCGCGTGCATGCCCGGCATGCGCTAAGCGGTAGAGCCTTTATAATTTCCTCCGGTTTTCAAATATCGCGGAGAATAAATCCGGTATGCGTCATTTTTCCTTCAGGCTGTATATCTCGACTTGCATGCTGGGAACGCTGTCCATCATGCCGGCACGCGCGCAGGAATTTCCCGTCAAACCGCTGCGGTTGATCGTCCCGTTGTTGCCCGGTTCCGGCACCGATGTCATTGCACGCACTTTTGCCAGCGCGTTTGCGCAAGGTCTGGGGCAGTCGGTAGTCGTCGAGAACAAGGCCGGCGCGGCGACCACGCTGGGCGCCAATTTCGTGGCGAAGAGCGCGCCCGACGGCTACACCTTGCTGGTGGCAACCACCAGCACTCTGGCGGTATTGCCGACCGTGCAGGCAACGCCATACGACACGGTCAAGGATTTGACGCCGATCGCGGCGTTCTCAATTGCGCCTTTCGTTCTCTGCGTGTCGGCCGAGTCGCGCCTGAAGAGTTTGCGGGATTTGATCGCGACGGCCAAGGCCGAGCCGGGGCGCCTCACGTACGCATCCAGCGGTACCGGCACGATGACGCAGATGGCGGTCGAGTTGGTGAGCGTCGTCGCTAAAATCAATTTACTGCACGTGCCGTATAAAGGCGTCACGGGCGCATATCCCGACGTTCTCGGTGGCCGCATCGATCTCATCGCTGACGCGCCGGCCTCGACGCTGCCGCAGATCAGGGCAAATAAATTCCGCGCATTGGCAGTGACCGGCATGCGGCGCAGTCCAATGCTGCCCGATGTGCCGACAGTCGCGGAGCAGGGCTTGAGTGGCGCCGAAGCCGAATTCGTCACCGGCATACTCGCGCCGGCCGGCACGCCGCGCACAGTTATCGTGAAGCTGCAGGATGAAGCCCTGAAGGTCGCGCAGAGTGCCCCCTTTCGCGACTTCCTCGCCCAGCAGGGCTATGAGCCGCTGGCGGCCGGTTCAGCGGACTTCGCGAAGCACGTGCGAGACGGGCTCGTAAAGTGGGCCGCCGTCGTCAAGGAGCGAAATATCAGAGTCGAGCAGTGACGACCCTGATCACGACGGGTGCTGCACGTTGAACATCGGCTCCTTGCGTATCCAGTGGCCGAAGTTGGCGATGAACATTTCGGCGACCCGTTTTTCGTTGCCGCTCGAGGCCGACGCGTTGTGCGGCGATACGATCACGTTAGGCAGGTCCCAGATCGGCGAATCCGCGGGTAACGGTTCCTGGCGGTGCGCGTCGAGCGCCGCGCCGGCGAGGTGGCCACTGCGGATTGCTTCTATAAATGCCGCTTCATCCATTACTTCGCCGCGTCCGATGTTGATGAGGTAGGCGCCTTTTTTCATGCATTTGAATGCGTCCGCGTTGACGAGGTTGCGCGTTTCTTTTGTCAGCGGGCATGCGATGACGATCCAATCGGCGCGCGCCAGCACCGCGGGAAGCGCCGACGGCGGATGCATTTCGTCGACCGGATCGCCCGGCGCCATGGGGCTGCGGCGTACGCCAATGATCTTCAGGCCGAACGCGCGAGCATAGCCGGCAAAGATCTTGCCGATCGCGCCGACGCCGATGAGAACCAGAGTTTGCCCTCGCAAGTCGGGCGGCACTGCTTTGCCGCGCAAGGGACGCCATTCGTGCTTGTGCTGACCCTGCATATAGCCGTGAAAGCCGCGCGCCAGCATCAGCAGTCCGGCGAACCCGGTTTGCGCGACGGGCTCGGCGTTCGAGCCAGTCGAGCTCGTAAGCGTCACACCGCGCGCGTCGAGCGCGGTAACGAAAGGTTGCTGACCGATGCCTGAACTTTGCAAGTTCAGCCATTTCAGGCTTTTCGATGCGATGACGGCATCGTCGAACGCGGCGTAGAGCTGCTCGTCGAACCTCAAGTCGCGATCGACGAAAGCGCAATCGATACGATCGCAGTCGGCCTGCGACAGGCGCGCGCCTTGTGCTGCGGGCGGCGACATGAATTCGACGGTTGCGCCGGCGCTGCGGGCAATCTCTTTCAGTTTTTCACCGAAGCCGGCGATGAATTGTTTGGAAACCAATGCAGTGGGCATGAAGACTTTCGGGGTCGAGGATGCGACAGGCTCCGCAGAATATTGAATGACGGTCGGTTATGTCAACCCGGGGCCGCGCAAACATGCAGCCGCGACCGTTTTTTTTCGATTACTTTGTATAGCTCGCATTAGCAGTAGATAATCCGGGCTGATTGCACAAACGAGCCGGAGGAGAGGATATGAACCGCACGAGGACATGCCTGAGCATTTTGCCGCTTGCGTTGAGCGGACTTGCCGGTGCGCAGAACTTTCCCGACAGACCGATACGCGTGCTGGTGCCGTTTGCCGCCGGCAGCGGCACGGACATTCTCGCGCGCATCGTGACCGAAGAGATGCGCGCGAACATGGGCGCCAATTTCGTGATCGACAATCGCGCGGGCGCCTCTGGCCAAATTGCTGCCGAGCTTGTCGCGAAAGCGAATCCCGACGGTTATACGTTATTGCTTTCCACGAATACCCCGCACTCGGCGAACCCTTTCTTGTTCAAAAAAATCAATTACGATCCGATCAAGGATTTCGCCGCAGTCTCGCGAATGATTTATTTTGTTTTCATCCTGGCGGTGAATCCGAATTCCGGAATCAAGAGCGTTCCGGAGCTCATTGCGCACGTCAAGGCAAACCCGGGCAGGATTTCGTATGCGTTCGGCAACAGCACGGGACAGGTGAACGGCGCCTACTTCACGAGCGCCGCGAAACTCGACGCGCTGCCGGTTCCATACAAGAGCACGCCGCCTGCGATGACGGACCTGATATCCGGCCAGGTCCAGTACATGTTTGTCGACGCGGCATCGAGCCAGGGCCACGTAAAGTCGGGACGCTTGCGCGCGATCGCGGTCATGTCGGACAAGCGTTCCGCCGTGCTGCCCGAACTGCCTGCGGTTGGCGAGACCGTGCCTGGATTCGACACTGTGCCCTGGGCAGGTATGTTTGTTCCCGCGGGAACGCCGCGGGCGGTCATCAACCGGCTCAATGCTGAAATCGTCAAGGCCATCAACAAACCGGCAGTCAATCAAAAGCTGGCCGACATGGGCTTGCAGCCGGCGCCAAGCACACCGGCCGAGCTGGATCGGTTCGTAAAAGAGCAGCTTGCGGCATGGGGACACAAAATCAAGGATGCGGGAATACAGCCGGAGTAGTTCGAATAGCGAGGGTGGCTGCGCTGTAGACCAATAGTTGAAAATGCGCGCACCCCAACGCGGGCCGGTCCGACGATAGTCTGTCCTACGCAAGTATCAGCCGTTGCCCTAGTGTCGTGAGTCTGAAATACGTTTACAAAATCTGGCGAGGCTGTCGAGAATTTCATCAGCGGACTTGGACCAGAGAAAGGGTTTTGATTGCTGGTTATGAAAATCGAGGTACTGACGGATGGCGTTCTCCAATTGCAC
>JANYDM010000037.1 GCA_025363575.1 Betaproteobacteria bacterium
CAGGGAGGGGGCTGCTGAGCTAAAGCGAGATAGCCAATCTAACTTCGATTGACGCGAAACCACTGGGCGCACCAGCGGTATAGGTGTTCACGCCGCTCTTTTGTGAGACTTCGCGGAAGCCGGCTACCAGAATAGGGTTAATGCAGGACGCGTTTGAAACTATGGCTAAAGCAACTACTTAACCATCCCTTGCTTCTCGATAAACTCAACAATCTTGTCGAGACCCGTACCGATCTTGAGATTGCTGAACACGAACGGCCGCTCGCCGCGCATTTTCTTCGCGTCGCGGTCCATGACTTCGAGCGACGCGCCGACCATAGGCGCGAGGTCGATCTTGTTGATAACGAGAAGGTCGGATTTGGTGATGCCGGGGCCGCCTTTGCGCGGAATCTTGTCGCCGGCCGCTACGTCAATGACGTAAAGCGTGAGGTCGGAGAGTTCGGGGCTGAACGTCGCGGCAAGATTGTCGCCGCCACTCTCGACGAAAATGATATCGAGGTCGTCGAAGGCCGCAGTCAGGCGCGATATCGCTTCGAGGTTGATAGATGCATCCTCGCGAATGGCGGTGTGCGGGCAGCCGCCGGTTTCGACGCCTATGATGCGGTCGGGCGTCAGCGCATCGTGCGTAACGAGAAATTTGGCATCTTCTTCGGTGTAGATGTCGTTGGTGACCACCGCCAGCTGATAGCGCTCGCGCAGGCTGCGGCAAAGCGCGAGGGTCAGTGCTGTCTTGCCGGAGCCGACGGGGCCGCCGATACCGACGCGCAGAGGTTGCTTGTGCATAGTGTTCTTTTTCCCGATCAGGAGCGAAACAAACGGCTGTACTGCGTTTCATGCCGGCTGCTCGCAATGGCGAGGCCCGGCGCAAAGTTGGTCAATTCATCATCCTCGAGCGCGCTCGCGCGCTGGGCAATCGCGGGCAGATCGGCGCCTATGCTCGCGAGCATGCGCTGCCCTGCGCTTTGGCCGAGCGGAACGGCTTTCAACGCGGCCATCACCTGGTTTTCAAGCCAGCTCCAAAGATAGCCGACAAGGGCCGCGTCGCGCTCAACCTTCATATGATGGGCAGCGAAGGCGTATGCGGCGGGGAACGTCAGCGCGGAAATAGCTTGCATCCTGGCCAGCTCGTCCGTGTTGCAGACCATCAGATCTTTCAGCAAGGTGAGGAGCGCATGCCCCATCTGCAACGTCTCGGTGCGCAACTCCGCCGTTTCGCGGCCGCTGCGAAACAGAGTGTTCCAGATCGCCATCGCGGCATAGTCATCGGCAGCTAGGGCACTCATCATGCGTGACAGCAGCGGCGCCTCGAAGCTGCCGAGGCTGAATTCGAGCACATCGCGTATCCACGTTTCGGTCGTGCGCGCGTCAGTGACTATGCCGTCGTCGATCGCGGATTCGAGGCCGCCGGAATAGCTATATGCCCCAACCGGCAGCGCCGGGCTGGCGAGTTGCAGCAGGCGTGTGAGGCCGAGCGCGTCGATTGCAATCATTTTTTCTTGAAGTCGCGGAACTCATGGATGATGCCGTTGTGCTTCGCATCCATATTGTGATGATGATGGCCGCCAGCGTAGGCGCCCGTCTCCGGCTCGAACGGGCCTTGCAGGCTGCTGACCGCCGCGTTCAGGCCGCGCAGCATTTGGGCGAGTACCCCGTCGGCCTGAAAACGCAGCCAGCCCTCGCCTATCTGGACGGGCACGTGCCGATTCCCGAGATGGTACGCGGCGCGCACGAGCTCGAACGGCGTCGCGCACTTCGCTTCCATCAGATCTTCATCGGCCGCAATCACCAGCACGATGCGGCCGTCGTTGGCCCGCAGGCAATCGCCGCCGCGCAAGACACTCCCGTGCTCCAGGAAAAGTCCCGCTTCTTCGCCTGAAGCAAGCCTGGTGCGCAGGCGGCTTTTCTGGCGCAATTCAAACGGCAGGCTCAATTGCTCCTGATGCTGCGCCGTTTTCTCAACACGCGATTCGATGACGAGCATGATGCCTAAAACAGGAAGTAGCGCTGCGCCATCGGCAGCACGCTTGCGGGTTCGCATGTCAGCAGCTGTCCGTCGGCTTTGACTTCATAGGTCTCAGCATCGACGGAGATATCCGGCAGGTAGTCGTTCAACTTCATGTCGGATTTCTTAAGCTTGCGCACGCCTTTCACCGCGACGAGCGGTTTGTGCAGTTTCAGCTTGGCGATGGCCGGATTTTTCAACGCCGCTTTGGATACGAACGTCACCGACGTGTTGAGCGCCTTGCCGAAAGAGCCGAACATCGGCCGGTAATGCACCGGTTGCGGCGTCGGGATGGACGCATTGGGATCTCCCATCGCCGCGGCCGCTATCATTCCGCCTTTCAGTATCAGCGACGGTTTGACGCCGAAGAACGCCGGCTTCCAGACCACGAGGTCAGCGAGCTTGCCGACCTCTATCGAGCCGACTTCGCCGGCAATGCCGTGCGCGATTGCCGGATTGATCGCATATTTGGCGATATAGCGCTTGACGCGGAAGTTGTCGCTGTCCTTCGTATCTTTCGGCAATGCGCCCCGCTGCTGCTTCATCTTGTGCGCGGTCTGCCACGTGCGAATGATAACTTCGCCGACTCGTCCCATTGCCTGAGAGTCGCTCGAGAACATCGACAGCGCGCCAAGGTCGTGCAAGATGTCTTCGGCGGCGATCGTCTCCCGTCGTATGCGTGACTCGGCGAACGCGACATCTTCGGCGATTTTCGCGTCGAGATGGTGGCACACCATCAGCATGTCGAGATGCTCGTCGAGCGTGTTGATCGTATAAGGCCGCGTCGGATTGGTCGACGATGGCAATACGTTCGCTTCGCCGCAGACCTTGATGATGTCCGGCGCATGGCCGCCACCCGCGCCTTCGGTATGAAACGTGTGTATGGTGCGGCCCTTGAATGCCTTGATGGTTGTTTCGACGAAGCCCGACTCGTTGAGCGTATCGGTATGGATCGCGACTTGCACGTCCATCTCATCAGCCACGGACAGGCACGCGTCTATCGCGGCCGGCGTCGTGCCCCAATCCTCGTGCAGCTTCAGGCCGATCGCGCCGTATTGCACCTGCTCGCGCAAAGGCCCGGCCAGGCTCACATTGCCTTTGCCGAGAAAACCGAGGTTCATCGGGAAAGCATCGGCGGCCTCGAGCATTTTCATCAAGTGCCACGGCCCCGGCGTGCATGTGGTTGCGAATGTGCCCGTCGCGGGACCGGTGCCGCCACCTATCATGGTGGTGACGCCCGACATGAGTGCTTCTTCGATCTGCTGCGGGCAGATGAAATGGATGTGCGTATCGATGCCGCCGGGCGTCACGATCATGCCCTCGCCCGCGATAATTTCGGTGGCACCGCCTATCACTATAGTCACGCCGGGCTGAATATCGGGGTTGCCAGCCTTG
>JANYDM010000061.1 GCA_025363575.1 Betaproteobacteria bacterium
TACCCATTCAACGCTTTCCGCTCACTGCTTGGCATTGCTGGCGACGTCACTGCGCCGACCTATGCTGAGCTTTATGCCAAAAAATCACGACCCACTACTACATCTAGTAGCCTTGGGAGCTAACCGGATAAGCACGGTTCAATCATCAGACTCATCACCGCGGCCAATTGACGGCCTTGCTCATGCAGATGGGCATCGATCCGGGTGAAACTGATATTCCGTGGTTGCCGGGCCTCGCCACATGAAACCGGAAGCAATGAAATGCATATCCTGATAACCGGTGCCGCGGGCATGCTGGGCCGCAAGCTGACTGCACGGCTGGTTCGCGACGGGCAGATCGGCAATGCAGACATTCAGGCGCTGACTCTCGTAGATGTCGTCGAACCCGCCGCCTGTCCGGATTTCCGCGGCGAGATCATCCGCAAAGTAGCGGATCTTTCGATGCCGGAGTCGGCCCCCGCGCTCATCGCAGCACGCCCCGACATCATTTTTCACCTGGCCGCCATCGTTTCGGGGGAGGCGGAAGCCGATTTCGGCAAGGGCTACCGGATCAACCTCGACGGGACGCGCCTGCTTTTCGACGCGATACGCGAGATCGCTGAGCGCGACCGCTACTGTCCGCGCGTTGTATTTGCGTCCTCGATTGCCGTATTCGGCGCGCCGCTGCCCGACGTCATAGCCGATGATTTTCTGGCAGCACCGCTGACGAGTTACGGCACGCAGAAGGCCATTTGCGAGTTGCTGCTGGCCGATTATTCGCGGCGCGGCTTTTTCGATGGCATCGGTGTGCGCTTGCCGACGATTTGTATCCGCCCCGGCGTGCCGAATCGCGCGGCATCGGGATTTTTCTCCAACATCCTGCGTGAACCGCTCGTCGGGCGCGAAGCCGTACTGCCGGTGAGCGAAGACATTCGCCATTGGTTTGCCTCGCCGCGCGCAGGCGCCGGCTTCCTCATGCATGCAGCGGGCGTCGACCTCGCGCCGCTCGGCGGGCGCAGAACGCTATCGCTGCCCGGCGTTTCGGCGACTGTCGGGGAACAACTCGCCGCGCTGCGCCGCATTGCGGGCGACAAGGCGCTGCGGCTCATCCGGCGCGAGCCCGACGAAACCATCCGGCGAATTGTCGAAAGCTGGCCGCGCGCATTCGATGCGCAACGCGCGCTCGCGCTCGGCTTTCGCGCCGAGAGTTCGATCGATGAAATTATTCGCGTGCATATCGAGGATGAGCTCGCGGGCGTTGTATCTTGAGATCGAACTCCAGGGCCCATTGGTTGCCGCCGGCGATCCCGAGTCCCGCATGCGACCCGCCGGAAGCGCGACCGGAACTCATCCGGCGAATTTGAGAAGTTGCTCGAAACACTCGCGAACGCAAAATGCCGCAATAAGCCGTGTCAATCAGTAGCAGCGCGACAGCTTCGTTCGTTCAAGCCAAGGATTCCACATGCCGCACAAGAAGATAAGCCGCATCTACACCGGCGACGACGGCCGCTCGCACTTCGAGGACTTGATGTTGCCGATGGAGGAACTGATCGCCGGCGCGCGCACGTCGCTGCGATCGGCGCTTGTTCCGGCAATGGGCGTATCGTTTCGCGAGACGCCGCTCGGACGTGCCGAGGAATTCCACTGTCCGAAGCAGCGGCAATTCGTGATTACGCTGTTTGGCGCGGTGGAGATCAGTTGCGGCGGCGGCAAACGCTGCTTTGGTCCGGGCGACGTGCTGTTCGCCGAAGACTTGACCGGTGAAGGCCATGCCAACCGTGAATTGCTGGGGCCGCGCCAGAGCCTGATCATCCCCGTGCCCGACGACTTCGATATCCGGCGCTGGGCAAAAACGCCGTGACCGGTGCGGCGATAGCCTCTTGCGATCGTCAATATTTTGCCCCGCACCCGGTTAGGCGAACGCACGCTCGCCGCAGGCGTGTAAAATTCAAGCAGGCCGGCGGTTGTTTGGGCTGCACAGGGAGAACGTATGGGCGACTACACCAATATGTCGGGGTACTACGACGCCATCATGACGTCAGGCTATTACGATTACACCGCCATCGTCGACGGCCTTCTCTCCCAGGGGCCGGTCAAGAGCGTGCTGGAAGTCGGCTGCGGCACCGGGCTGATTCTCGAAGAAATGGCAAAGCGGCAGTCCGCGCCGACCATTGCCGGCGTCGATCTGACGGAAGCCATGCTCGCCATCGCGCGCAAACGCCTGCAGCCCTTCCCCAATGTGTCGCTGTCGCGCCAGAACATCATCGATTTCGATCTGCAGCAGCAATATGAAATGGCATTTTCCTACGGCGGCGTCTGGTATTTCGTAATCGACGGCGACAAAGATCCCTTCATGGTGAGCCACCTGCCCGATGACGAAGACAATCGTCGCGGCATGGAGCGTCTGTCCAAACATATTTGCAAGGGCGGAAGACTGCTGCTCGGCGTGCAGGGACCGCACTTCGATTACGAGAGCGTCATCTCCAACGGCATGAAGTATTCGCAAAAAGTCCTGTCCAACGATCACGGCTTCACCAAGCACTATTATCTGGCCGACGCCGCCCAGACCGTCATGGCGCAGACGATTGAGTACCGCACTTACGACTGGGCGGAGTCGCGCAAAATGATGTCGGAGTACGGCTTTGAATACGAGCCGGGGCTGCATATCGGCAACGGCAAGAAGCAGTTTCTGGCGTTTACGAAAAAATAAACGCAGGGATGCTTTGATCAGGCATGGTTTCGTCATTCCCGCGCATGCGGGAATCCAGAGGGTTCGAAACATTACCGGACCCCGCCTGCGCAGAGACGACTGGACCGACACCGGAAGCTAACGACGTTGAGCACCAAACCCCGCATCTGTTTCGTCGGCATCGGCAACATGGGCAATCCCATGGCTGCCAACCTCATCAAGGCGGGCTATCCCGTCGCCGTGTTCGATCTCGCCCGCGATAAAGCTGACAACCTGATTCGTCTCGGCGCCACCTGGGCTGCGAGTCTCAACGAAGGCGCAGCCGCTGCGGACTTGGTAATTGCGTCGCTGCCGGGGCCCGTGCAGGTGCGCGAGGTCATGCTCGGCAATGCCGGAGTACTGTCATCGGTGCGCGCCGGCACGACGGTAATCGACACTTCTACGAGCGCAGTCGATCTCGTGCGCGAGCTCGTCGCGTTCGCCGCCACGCGCAACGTCGACTTCCTCGAAGCGCCGGTGACCAACGCCGTCGATTTTGCCGCGCTCGGCAAGCTGTCTATTTTTGTCGGCGGCGATCAAGCCAATTTCGAAAAACACCTGCCGATCTTCAAGGTCCTCGGCGAGAAAATTTTCCACGTCGGCCCGCCCGGCAACGGCGCCACTGTCAAGCTGCTGACGAACCTGTGCTGGTTCGTGAGTGCCGCCGCCATTGGGGAAGCCCTGATGCTGGGCGCAAAAGCCGGCATTCCTCTCGAGACTGTGTGGGGGGCGATCAAGTCGAGCGCCGGCAACAGCTGGGTCGCCGAGCACGACGTGCCTTCCATATTTGCCGGCCACTACGATCCCAGCTTTTCGCTCGCGCTGTGCTGCAAGGATCTCGGCCTGATCAATGATATCGCCAGCAAGCAGGGCTATTCGCTGACCATGGGCAGTGTCGCGCAATCGTTGTTCCAGGAGGCGATGGCCAAGTATGGCAAGGACGCCGGCGAGCTGCACGTAGTAAAGCTGCTCGAAGAAAGAGTCGGGCTTTTCCTGCGTCCGCCCAACGGTGTTCCCGTCGCACCCGTCGACGTGCCGAAAGAAAGCCGCCAGCCCGCGCTGATGGCCGAAGCGCGCGAGCAGATGCCGCAAGGCGTGGCGGAAAACTATCGCTACTGGGGCGACGACCGCACCGTCTTTGTCGAGAGCGCCAAGGGTTGCCGCTTCACGGATTGCGACGGCAAGACTTATGTCGATTTTCGGCTGGGTTACGGGCCTATCATTCTCGGCTACCGCGATGAGCGTGTGGACCGCGCCGTATGCGAGCAGATCATGCAGCGCGGCACGCTGTCCGGTTTCGCCACTGCGCTCGACGCTACCGTCGTCAAGCAGATCAAGGCGCTGTGTCCTCAAATCGGCAAGATGCGCTTCGCCAACTCGGGTACCGAGGCGGTGATGGGCGCCGTGCGCACTGCGCGAGGATTCACGAAGCGCGACCGCATCGCGATTGTCGAGGGCTGCTTTCACGGCCTCTATGACGAAATGATGTGGAAAGCGGATGTCGAGGGCTGGAATCCCCATAGCGGCAGAGCGCCCGACATCATTCCTTTCGGCGGCGGCATTCCGCAACGCGCGCGCGAACTGGTGGACTTTATTCAGCTCAACAATTTCGAGTCGCTCGAAAATCTGTTTGCCTCGCGTGCAGACACGCTCGCGTGCGTGACCATCGAGCCCATCATCGGCAACTGCGGCAGCATCAGCGCGAGCCAGCCATGGTTTCAGAAGCTGCGTGATTTGTGCACCAGCAACGGTACGCTGCTGCTGATCGACGAAGTGAAGTCCGGTTTTCGCGTTGCCAAAGGCGGCGCGCAGCAGCTCTACGGACTCCACGCCGACCTGACCACGTATGCAAAGGCGATGGGCAACGGCTATCCGGTAGCGGCATTCGGTGGACGCTCGGATGTGATGGACATCGTCGGCTCGCACAAAGGCGGCGTGGTCCACGGCGGGACTTACACCGCGAACCTCGTAGCACTTAGCGCTGCGCATGCCACTTTGAAAATCCTCACCGAAACCGACGCATTGCAAACGGTCGATCGAGTAGGCGCGGAAATTCGCGACCTCCTCGGCCGCGTGTTCACGGCGGCGGGCATCGAACACGCTTTCGCCGGTCCGCCCGCGATGTTCGGCATCCACTTCACGCCGCAGGTGCCAACCAACTACCGCGACTGGCGCGTCACCAACAGCGAGCTTTACCGCAAGTTCGCCTGGAAGCTGATCGACATGGGCGTGATGCTCGAACCCGACTCGCGCGAACCCTGGTTCATCTGCGAAGCGCACCAGCAGCTTGATCTTGGGTGGCTTGAAGATATCGCGACCAAAGCGATCAATGCAGCGCGCGGCAAATGAACTCCCGGTTCGACGCGCGCTATTCTCATCCTCCCCTTGTCCCCCTGGGGGGACAAGGGTGGACCGAGGCGGGGATGGGTTTTCGGAGCAGCGCGCGAAAACTGACCTGTGCTACCTTCCTGAATAAGGCCGAATAATTCCAAAGGGGGAACCATGAGCATCAAAGGCAAGGCTTACATCGTCGGCGCGTACGAGCATCCTTTGCGCAAGGCGCCGGACAAATCGGTCGCACAATTGCATGCTGAGGTGGCCAAAGGCGCGATCGAAGACGCCGGGCTCACCAAGGACGACATCGACGGCTATTTCTGCGCCGGCGACGCGCCCGGGGCGAATGCGTTCAGCATGGCCAATTACATGAACCTGAAGCTGCGTCACTTCGACACGACGGATTGCGGCGGCTCGTCGTATCTCGTCCACGTCGGTCACGCCGCGGAAGCGATTGCGCTTGGCAAATGCAACGTCGCGCTCATTACGCTGGCCGGCCGCCCTAACTCGGAAGGCAGCTCGGGGACGCAGGTGCGCGAGCGCGGGTCTTACCTGCCCGACGCGCCTTATGAAATTCCATACGGCCCGGTCACCGTCAATCTTTATGCGATGGTCGCAATGCGCCACATGCATGAATATGGCACGACCAGCGAGCAACTCGCCTGGGTCAAGGTCGCGGCCTCGCATCACGCGCAGCACAATCCGAACGCCATGCTGAAGAACGTGGTCACCGTCGAAGAAGTACTGAATTCGCCGATGATCTCGGATCCGCTGCATCGCCTCGACTGTTGCGTCGTCAGCGACGGCGGCGGCGCGCTGATCGTGGCGCGGCCGGAGATCGCCAGGCAGTTAAAGCGGCCCAAGGTGAAGATCATCGGCGTCGGCGAAGCGCTCAAGCACCAGATGGGCGGCAAGGTGGATCTCAGCTACTCAGGGGCCCGCTGGTCGGGCAAGCGCGCATTCGAAGAGGCCGGTGTGAAAGCCGCCGATATGAAATACGCGTCGATCTATGACAGCTTTACGATCACCGTCATCATGCAGCTCGAAGATCTGGGCTTCTGCAAAAAAGGTGAAGGCGGCAAGTTCGTCGCCGACGGCAATCTCATCTCCGGCATCGGCAAGCTGCCGTTCAACACGGATGGCGGCGGGCTCTGCAACAACCACCCGGCAAACCGCGGCGGCATGACCAAAGTCATCGAAGCCGTGCGCCAATTGCGCGGCGAAGCGCATCCCAGGGTGCAGGTGAAAAACTGCGACCTCGCGCTCGCGCACGGCACCGGCGGTTCGCTCGGGCACCGGCACGGCAGCTCCACAGTGATCATGGAAAGGGAGTAACGCAATGGCGACTGCATATCAGGAAAGAAAGATGCGCGACACGGGAATGAACCCCGGCGACCAGGCCTACTTCGACGCGGCCGCGGCAGGCAAGCTCATGCTTGGCAAATGCGGCGGCTGCGGCGAGCACCACCACTACCCGCGCGCGCTGTGCCCGTTTTGCTTCAGCGACAAGGTGCAACTGGCACAGGCGAAAGGCAGCGGCGAAATTTACAGCTACAGCGTAAGCCGCCGTGCTGGTCCCGTCGTCTACTGCATTGCCTACGTCAAGCTCGACGAGGGTGTAACCATGCTGACGAACATCGTCGATTGCGATCTCGATACGGTGAAAGTCGGCCAGAAAGTCAAGGTCACCTTCAAGAACACCGAAGGCGGTGTAGCTATGCCGATGTTCGCCCCTGCCTGAGGAAAACAACATGCCAACCATTCAGTCTGACGGCGCACGGCTGTATTACGAAGAAGCCGGCACCGG
>JANYDM010000097.1 GCA_025363575.1 Betaproteobacteria bacterium
TACCCGAGCCCGGCGTTTCGCACGCCCGAATACGATGGCAAGCCCAAGGTCCGCAGCACGCAGTACTTCACAGCATACGGCGCGGCCACGCGCGGTTATCCGCTGCTGCGCGCATCAGTGCCGATGCCGGACGACACCGACCCGCCGGAGGTGCTCGACCTCATGCATCGCGTGACCATTATTCCGATGGTGCGGCGCACGCTGTTCGGCCCGCGCATCACGGTGTTCACGAAGGATGGCAAAAGCTATACGAAGGAAGGCACCGGGCGCGAATTCATTTTCGATTTCGAGGGGCTGGTCAAGCGCATGGCGCCCACGACTGCCGGCATGCCGATTGCCGCCGCGCAGTTCGCGCAACTCGTCGATGCGTGCCGCAATCTCGAACGTCTCGACAAGGCGGCCGACAAGCTGATCAAGCTCACAATACCTGCGTGAGTGCTACTGTCTCAAAATAGTTTCAAAAAACTCCCTCGCCCCGCGGTAGAGGGGCGAGGGAGTGTTTTGAGTCGTCTTCCTTCTAGTCGGCAGTGATGCCGGCGTCCTTCACCACCTTCGCCCAATACTTGAGTTCCGCTTCGAGATAGGTCGCGAAGTATTCGGGCATGCTGCCGGTCGGCTCGAATCCGTTTTTCAACAACTGTTCTTTCACTTCGGGCAGGCGCAGGATTTCGACGATCGCGGCGTTCAATTTATCGACGCTGTCGCGCGGCGTGCCGGCGGGTGCGACGAGGCCCAGCCAGTTGCGTATTTCGAATCCCGGCAATCCGCCGGATTCCGCGATGGAGGGCAATCCCGGCGCCATAGGCGAAGGTGCGCTGCTCGCGACGCCGAGCGCGACCAGTCGGCCCGACATTACATGCGGCATCACGACCGGCACGCCGATCAGCATGACCTGCAAAGTGCCGCCGATCAGGTCGACGACGGCGGGCGCCGCGCCCTTATAGGGAATGTGCCGGATGTTCACGTGCGCCGCGCGGTTGAAGATTTCCATCGCGAGATGACTGGCCGACCCGTTGCCCGGCGTGCCGTAGGTCAGCTCGCCGGGTCTTCTTTTGGCGAGCGCGATCAATTCTTTGACGGTCTTCACCTGCAACGACGGATGCACGACCATCATGCTGGTCAGGTTTGCCGTGAGCGTGACCGGCGCAAAATCCTTGAGCGTATCGAAGCGCACCTTGGTCAGACTGGGATTGACGGTGAGGATGCCCTGCGTCGCCAGCATCAGCGTGTAGCCATCGGGCGGCGCTTTGGCCGCGAGCTCGGCGCCAATGTTGCCGCCGGCGCCGGGACGATTGTCGATGACGACCGGCTGGCCCCGGCGTTCGGTGAGCTTCTGGCCGATCGAGCGCGCGAGCACGTCGGTCGGTCCACCGGCGGCGAATGGCACGATCAGACGTATCTGCTTGTTCGGATAAATTGCGGCAGGATTTTGCGCGGGCACATCGGTTGCAATCAACGCCAACCCTATTGCGCGCACGAAGACGCGCTGCGTATGCAAGCGAAGCTCACTCGCCACGAATGCCCGTCGCCTTGATGAGCTTCGTCCACTTGACCGTTTCTGCCTGCATGTACGCAGCAAATTGTTCCGGCGTGCGGTTATCGACGTCGAAGCCCTGGCGAGTAAATTCGTTTTTCACGCTCGGCTGGTTCAGCGCGCGATTGATCTCGGCGTTGAGCTTCGCGAGGATTTCCTGCGGCGTTTTCGCAGGCGCGTAAATGGCGAACCACTGGGCGACTTCGAATCCGGGCAGCCCGGATTCGGCGACCGTGGGAACGTTAGGCGTGGCGGCCGAGCGTTGCAAGCTCGTGATGGCGAGAGCCTTGAGCCTGCCGGTCGCAACGTGCGGCAACGATGTCGCGACCGCGCCAATCAGCAACTGCACGTGACCGCCCAGCACTTCGATGATCCCCGGGCCGGCGCCCTTATACGGAATATGCGCGAGCTTGATGCCGGCTTCGAGATTGAGCAGCTCGCCCGCCATGTGCGACGACGTGCCGCTGCCGTTCGACGCATAACTGAGCTGGCCCGGCTTGCCGCGCGCCAGCTGGATCAACTCCTTCAGGTTCGACGCGGGAACGGACGGATGCGCGACGATAATATTTGGAGTTGCCATCAGGATCGCGACCGGCGCGAAATCCCTGACCGTGTCGTACGGCAGGTCGTGTTGCAGTATGGGATTGATCGTGTGCGTGCTGGCCGTGCCGTGCACGAGCGTGTACCCGTCGGGCGGCGACCTCGCTGCCATCTGCAAGCCGATCGCGCCGCTGGCGCCGGCGCGATTGTCGATGATCGCCGGCTGGCCCCAGGCTTCCGTCAATTTCTGGCCGACGACGCGCATGATCGCATCGCCCGATCCGCCCGGTGAAAAGGGGACGATCAAGCGGATGGGCTTCGACGGATAAGTCTGCACCTGCGCCGTCGTTATCGCCGCTGGTGCGACCGAGGCGCCGCTGCAAAGCGCAGTCAAGATGGCGGCAACCAGACGCGTGCGCATCGTTTCTGGACATCGACTTGATCCCGTTTTTACCATCTGACAAATCCTCGCGCCGCACGGCGATAGTAGAATCCAGGCTCTGGCGGGATGATCAGTGTGACAGAATCCGCCGTGCATCGCAGACCCGCAGGGATCGCCAGAACGATGAATACTCCGTTACGAGTCGCAGCACTTTTGCTCGGTTCCGCAGTGACTGCAGGCGCCGCGGCGCAACCTTATCCGTCGAAGCCCGTGCAGCTGATCGTGCCTTATACGGCGGGCGGCGGCGCCGACGTCGTGATGCGTGCCGTAGCGCAACGGCTCGCGGAAACCTGGGGCAAAAACGTCGTCGTCGACAATCGCGCGGGCGCGAGCGGCATGATAGGCACTGAGCTAGCCGCCAAGTCCGCGCCCGACGGCTACACCTTGCTGGGACACACGTCGTCGTATCCCGCGACTGCTGCGATACGCGAGAAACTGCCGTTCGATCCGGCGCGCGCGATCGTGCCGGTTGCCGCGGTTGCCAAGACGCCGCTCGTGCTGGTCGTGCATCCGTCGGTGCCCGCGCAGTCGGTGAAAGAACTGGTGGCCCTCGCTGAGCAGCGTCCCGGCAAGTTAAATTATTCATCGGCCGGCACCGGCGGCAACAATCATTTTGCCGCGTCTTTGTTTGCATCGGCAGCCGGCATCAATCTCACGCATATTCCGTACAAAGGCGTTGCCGAGGCGGCGATTTCAGTGATGTCGGGTGAAGTGGAAATGTTGTTCGCGAGTTCGCCCGCGGTCAGCCCGCAAATAAAAGCCGGCCGGTTGCGTGCGCTTGCTGTGACGAGTCTGGAGCCCTCGGCATTGCTGCCGGGCCTGCCGGCTATTGCGCAGTCAGGCGTGCCCGGCTACAGCTATGAACTGTGGTGGGCGATATTTGCACCTGCGGGGATTAGCGCGGAGCGCCGCGACTTTATCGCTGCCGCGATCGCGCATAGTCTGGCGAGCGCCGACATGAAAAAATTTCTGAGCGAGCAGAACATCGAGGTCTGGTCGCTGCCGGCAGCACAATTGACCGACTTGTTACCGAGAGAAATCGAGCGCTACCGCAAGGCCGCAAAAGCCGCGGGTATCCTGGCGCAGTAGAAGTTAACCCGTTACGGACCTTGCGCCGGCGTGACTTCCGCGCCGACGCGCTCGACGATCAGTTTGTAGTGCTCGGGCCGGCGGTGCGCCGCGAAGTTGAACACCGTGCGTTTCAAAACTGCGGCGAGGTCCAGGTCCGCATTGACGCAAATCACTTCGTCTTCCTCGCTCAATGACTGGGCGGCAATCTCGCCCGTGGGTGCCACGATCAGCGAGTGCCCGAACATGCGGTTGCCGTCTTCGAATCCGCATTTCGCCGATTCGACCAGCCAGATCGCGTTCTGATACGCCATAGCCTGCGCCGTGATGAGGTGATGGTGCACGCGCAAAGCCGGCGGTTCCGGATAATCGAGGTTTTCGGTCGGCGTATTGAAGCCGAGCGCGACGATGTCGGCGCCCTGCAGCGCGAGCACGCGGAAGGCCTCGGGCCAGCGCCGGTCGTTGCAGATCAGCATGCCGGCGATAGTGTCCATGAATTTCCAGACGCGAAAGCCGAGGTTGCCGACTTCGAAGTATTTCTTTTCGAGATGCTGGAATGCGGCCTTGGGCTTGTGCTCGGCATGGCCGGGCAGGTGGATCTTGCGGTACTTGCCGGCGACCGAGCCGTCTGGCCCCACCAGAATAGAAGTGTTGAAGCGGCGCGTGCGGCCTTCTTCCTGGGTCAACTCCGCGTAGCCGAGATAGAAACCGATGCCGAGCTTCTTCGCTTCGTCGAACAGGGGCTGCGTCTCGGCCGAGGGGATCGCCGCTTCGTAAAATTTGCGGTCGACCTCAGTCTGGTCTTCGTACCAGTAGCGCGGAAAAAACGTCGTGAACGCGAGCTCGGGAAACACCACGAACTTTGCCCCCATGGCGTGCGCATCGCGCAGCAGCTTCACCAGCCGCTTGGTGGCCGACGTTCGCGTGTCGGCAAGGTTGAGCGGCCCCAGCTGCGCCGCGGCGATTCGCAAGTGTCTAGAACTCATTTCAACCTCTCAAGCTATTAGCCGCAGATAAACGCAGATAAACGCCGATGAAAATCAAGAATAAGCGGAGATATAACGCGCTGGATTGAGTAGTTTAAAGTTACATCTAACACTTTTTGTTTTTGTTCTTATCTGCGTTCATCCGCGGTGATTTCAACTGATCATTGCAACACTGCTTCCAGCTTATGCGCTGGAGTTTTAAAACCTAATGTTTTACGGGGCCGGGTATTCAAGGACAATGCGACGTCGTCCAAATAGTTCTGAGAATAACCTGACAGCGGTGTCTTCTTCGGAAAGTACTGGCGCAGCAGTCCGTTGGTATTCTCATTGCTGCCGCGTTGCCATGGACTATGAGGATCGCAGAAGTAAACCTGGACGTCGGTGGCGATCGTGAATTTCTTGTGGTCGGCCATTTCATGCCCACGGTCCCAGGTTAACGAACGGCGTAACTGCAGCGGCAGTTTGCAGACGTGTTTGGCGAGCGCCGAGACTACGCTCGCGGTGTCCTTGCCGGATACTTTGACGAGCATCACGAACCGCGTTTGGCGCTCAACCAAGGTTGCGATGTATGAATTGCGGCCGCCACAGAGCAGATCGCCTTCCCAGTGCCCGGGCACGGCACGATCTTGCGCTTCGGCCGGGCGCTCGCGAATCGAGATAGCGTCCACGATCTGGCCGCGCCGCCCATTGGAGCGCACCACGCCATTGGGGCGCCGCAACCGCTTGGCCGTGCGCAGATGCGCAATCAGCTCCTTCTTCAGCGCGCCGCGCGCCTGCATGAACAGCGTCCGATATATCGTCTCGTGGGAGACATGCATCTCAGAGTCCGTGGGAAACTCCTGTTTGAGCCAGCCCGCAATCTGCTCCGGCGACCATAGTGCACGAAGCTTGCCGGCCACCAAGTATCGTAACGCGGGCTTGACGGCGAGGCGACATCGCTTGGGACGGCGCGCTCGTTGCCAGGTTGAGGCCTCGGCCTCACTCGCACGGTATGCGCAGCGCCCGCCATTGCGCGCGAGTTCTCGACTGATCGTGCAGACCGGACGTTGCAAACGGGCCGCAATCCGCCTTAAAGAATCCCCTGCTGCGATTCCGCGCGAGATCTCTTCACGTTCATCCATTCGCAGCGCCCGCAATGCGCGCCGCTGTTTCACCGGCATAATCCCTCCCGTGCCAGCCAGCACATGGTGGACCCGTGCACCCGTCACTTCCAGCGCACGCGCAATATCGCTCACGCTCTCGCCCGCCTTCCAACGCGACCACAGGTGCGCCTTCTGCTCATGAGACAAACCCACTCTTCCTCTTTTTGCCATGCGCTTACCTCCTCATCCATAATTAGACCAGAGGTGTTGCATTCACCGATTGAAATCACAGCAGATACACGCAGATGAAAATCCAAAACAACGAAGCGAGTGCGCAGGAAAGATTTGATCTTATCTGTGTTCATCTGTGTACCCCTCAAGGGGGTATTAAAAAGAATTTATCTGTGGCTACGAGTTTATTTTTATGCCTTTAGCCACGCTGGACGGTGCCTGCCTCGCGTTCGGTCACGTTGCGCTGCTTGACCATGCCGACCTTGTCATCGAGCGCGGTGAGCGCATCGGCCTTATCGGCCGCAACGGCACCGGCAAGTCGAGCCTGCTCAAGATCGTCGCCGGCGAAGTTCCGCTCGACGACGGCAAGGTATGGCGCGAGCCGGGTCTGAAGTTCGCGCTCGTCGCGCAGGAGCCGCTGCTCGACGCGGAGACCACGGTATTCGATGCGGTCGCGGCCGGGCTCGGCGCGCAAACGGCGCTGCTGCACGAGTATCACGAAATTTCGCACAAGCTCGCGGAAGAGGGCGGCGACCACGACGCGTTGCTCGAGCGCATGCAGGAATTGCAGACCGAGTTCGAGCGTACCGATGGCTGGAGCGCCAATTCGCGGGTCGAGACTACGCTGGCGAAACTGGGACTGGATGCCGATGTGCAGGTCGGCACGTTGTCTGGCGGGCTCAAAAAGCGCGTCGCGCTCGGGCGCGCGCTGGTGACCGCGCCGGAACTGCTTTTGCTCGACGAGCCCACTAATCATCTCGACGTTGCCGGTATCGAGTGGCTGGAGGAACTGCTGAAAGACTTTGGCGGCAGCGTGCTGTTCGTGACGCACGACCGGCGTTTTCTGGACAACGTGACGACGCGCGTTATCGAGCTCGATCGCGGGCGGCTCGCGAGTTTTCCCGGCAGTTACGCGGAGTATCAGCGTCGCAAGGAAGAGCTGCTCAACGCCGAGGCGCAGCAGAACGCGAAGTTTGACAAAATGCTCGCGCAGGAAGAAGTGTGGATCCGCAAAGGCATACAAGCGCGCCGCACGCGCAACGAAGGCCGCGTGCTGCGACTCGAGCAACTGCGTCGCGAACGGGCCGCGCGGCGCGACCGTCTCGGCAAAGTCAATCTTGACGTCGCGGCCGGCGAACGCTCCGGCAAGCTGGTGGCCGAGTTGGAGGGCGTCAGCAAGCGCTTCGGCGATAAACAGGTCATCGCAAATTTTTCGTGCGTGATTCAGCGCGGGGACAAAGTAGGGCTCTTGGGGCCGAACGGCTGCGGCAAAACCACGTTGCTGAAACTGCTGCTGGGCGAACTGGAGCCGGACAGCGGCAAAGTACGTCGCGGCACTAAATTGTCGATCGCTTATTTCGACCAGTTTCGTGCGCAACTCGACGATGCCGCAACGCTCGCGGAAGTCATCAGCCCGGGCTCGGACTTCGTCGAGATCAACGGTGCGCGCAAGCATGTCATCTCTTATCTCGGTGATTTTTTGTTCCCGCCCGAACGCGCGCGCGCCAAGGTAGCGAGCCTGTCGGGCGGCGAGCGCAATCGCCTGCTGCTGGCGCGCCTGTTCGCGCAGCCGGCCAACGTGCTGGTGCTCGACGAGCCAACCAACGATCTGGATATTGAAACGCTCGAACTGCTGGAGGCGCTGCTGCAGGAATACACGGGCACGCTGTTTCTCGTCAGCCACGACCGGACGTTCCTCGACAATCTCGTGACGCAGGTCGTTGCGTTCGAAGGCGGCGGCAAGCTCGTCGAATATGCGGGCGGTTACGCCGACTGGCGCCGCGTGCAGGAATTCCAGGCCAACGCGGTTCGCGACGATGCAAAGACGGGCGGACGCGATCGCAAGGCCGCGCCCCCTCCAGGCGCGCGTCCTGCGCCGCGGGTCAACAAGCTGAATTTTAAAGAGACGCGGGAGCTTGAGGCTTTGCCGGACCGCATTGCCGCGCTCGAGCACGAGCAGGGCGCGATCACCCGGCAACTGGCTGATGGCACGCTGTACCGTAGCGATGCCGCCAAGGCAAAGGTGTTGCAGAAAAAACTCGCGCAAATCGAGACCGACCTCGCAACGTGTTTTGCCAGCTGGGAGGCGCTTGAAAGCCGTTCCACTGGCGCCCCGGCCCCGTAAATGGACTCGCATGTCGCACTTCGGGTGGCGTCGAATTCATGACTGATTTCTGGCGCGGCAGCGGGTTCCACCTGCTGGGCCGCGATCACGGTCGGCTGACCGTTACCGACGACTATCTGCGAGCGTATTACGCGAGGCCCGAGCTTGCGCCCGTGGCTGCGTCATGCGATGTAGAGCGGGCGTTGCACGCGCAGTTGATGGAGCAGCCGCAGCGGGCTGTTGATGCGCAGGCGATTGCCGGCATCCGCGATGAAGATTCGCGCGAAAACTACCGCATCGTGCTGCGTTTTCGCGACCAATTGCTGGCGGCGCCGTCGCTCGAATCGTTTTACGCCGACTTATTCAAGCATGACGTTGCGGTGCCGCCGTTGTTTATCGACCATGTGGTGCAGGCGATATTGCGCGGCATCCTCGACGGCGACGGCGACGGGCTGAAGGCGCGCGCGGCGGAGTTGTTTTTTCGGCGCCAGCGCGTCAGCGTGGATAAGGGCGCGATCCGGCTGGCCGACGATGAAACCGTTGCCGTGCACGCGACCGGCGGTGGCCTGGGCGATCTCGGCAGGCTGATACGCGAGGCGCAGATTCCGCTGCGCACCATAGATCTTGATGTGCTCGATGCGCAGACGGCGGACGAGTACTGGAAGCGTGACGAGCGCTTCGACACGGTATTGCAGTTGAACAGCGCGCACGCGGGCTGCGCCGCGCTCTGCCGTGTCATCGAAGCGTGGATCGCGCATTTTCACGAGACGAAGGTCACTGTCGCCCCGGTGCGTGAAATCCCGGACGACGAATGGGTATGGCACGTCGGCCTGGACGCGGATTCCACCGCGATGCTCAATGAGATTTACAATGGCGCCGATGTGGACGAAGAACGCATGCGGCGCATCATCGGGCTTTACCGGGTCGACTTCATCGACCCGTCCGCCATGCGCGCTGAGATTGCCGGCAAGCCGGTTTTTCTCGGCCTCGCCGCCACGCCCGATGGGCACGTACGCATGAAGCCGCAGAATCTGCTGATGAACCTGCCGCTGGCGAGGCGCACATGACGCCTTACGCCGAGCGCTTTGCGCGGATGGTCGCTGGCAATGACGCTGCGATCAATCTCGCGGAGGCGGCCCTGCTGATTGCCGCCGAGGAATACCGCGATCTCGATATCCGCGCCTATCTGGCGAAACTGGACGACATGGCGGCCACGCTCAAGCGCCGGTTGCGCGCCGACATCAGCCCGGCCGACACCATCATCGCCCTCAACCGGTTTCTCTTCGACGAGCACGGCTTCAGCGGCGACGCCGCCAATTATTACGATGCACGCAATAGTTTTCTCAACGAAGTGCTCGACCGCAAGCGCGGCATTCCGATTACGCTCGCGGTCGTCTACATCGAAATTGCGCGGCGTATCGGCCTGCCGGTGCACGGCGTGGCGTTCCCCGCGCATTTCCTGGTCAAATGTCCGCTGCGCGAGGGCACCGTCGTGCTCGATCCCTACGCCAAGGGCGCATCGCTGAGCTTCGACGATCTGCGCCAGCGCATCAAAGCGCTGCGCAATGGTGTCGAGCCGACGAAATCGATGGTCGCCGCGATGCTCGTTGCGGCGGGCAACAAGGAAATCCTGACGCGCATGCTGCGCAATCTCAAGGGTATCTATTCCCACCATAAGGAGTGGATGAAAGCACTGACTGCGACCGACCGCATCATCAGCGTGAGGCCGGAAACGGCGGAGGAATACCGCGACCGCGGGATGATTTATCTCAATCTCGAATGCTTCCGCGCGGCGCTGTTCGATTTTCAGGCGTACTTGAGAATGCTGCCGGTCGCGCGCGACGCTGAAACCGTGCGTCAGAAAGTAGTTGAACTGCAAGCCGTCGCGGCGCGCCTGAATTGATTTACGCAAAGGCTTTGGCATGAAAGGCAGGGCCTTGACGATTGGCGCCCCATGAGGCGCGTAGAGAAAATCGGCGGGCTCGAGCTCATCAGCCATGTCCCGGCCAAGCCGGCGCACGCGGCCCGGGTGCTGTTCGTGCACGGCGCATTTGTCGCGGCATGGTGCTGGGACGATAATTTTCTGCCTTACTTCGCGCGACGGGGCTTTGCCGCGCACGCCGTGAGCCTGCGCGGTCATGGCGGCAGCGCCGGCCACGGAACGTTGGCGGCGGCGAGCCTCGACGATTACGAAGCCGACGTGGCGGCTGCCGCGCAGCACATCGGCGCGCCGCTGGTCGTGGTCGGCCACTCGATGGGTGGCATCGTGGTCCAGCGCTGCCTGTACCGCCTGCCGGCCGCCGCCGCCGTGCTGATGGCTGCGGTGCCGCCCGAAGGGTTGCTCGGGTCGTCCATGCTGCTCGCAGCGCGCGATCCGTCGTTGTTCAGCGAGATTAATCTCGATCATCATGCGCATCCCGGCTATGCGACGCTGCAGGGCGTGCGCCGCGCGATCTTTTCGGATCGTGTCACGGACGAGGCAGTCGGCCGGCATCTCGCGCGCATGCAGCCCGAATCGCAGCGCGCGATGTTCGATATGTCGTGGCCGCAGCAGTTTTTCATCGGCCGCACGCATCGCGTGCCGATGCTGGTGCTGGGGGCCGCGCAAGACGCCTTTTTCCCGCCCGACGCAATACGCTCGACGGCCCGCGCGTGCGGCGTGGCGGCTGAGATATTTCCGGATATGGCGCACGCCATGATGCTGGAACCGGGCTGGCAGTTCGCCGCCGACCGCATTATCGATTGGCTTGCAAGCGCGGGTGTGTAAACGCGAATGCCGCCGCATCAACTCGATGCGGCATTTATGGCACACTGGTTCTCGGAAGTTCACAACGATAGACGGTGGGAGGCTCGATGGAACCTTACTGGTGGTGGGTCATCGGCGGCATTGCGCTGATCATTGCGGAGCTGATCACCGGCACGTTTTACCTGCTGGTCATCGGCACGGCCGCGCTGCTGGGGGCAGGGGTTGCCTATCTGCACTATTCGTTTGAGATGCAGGCGGTCTGCGCGGCAGTCGTTGCCGTAGCGGGCGTCACGCTCGTCACCCGCTTCCGCAAAAATCAGGCGACAGCGCCTGACGTCCCGCTGGACGTCGGTCAAAGCGTCGTGCTCGATGCATGGATCAATGAGCGCGAGCGGCTCGCGCGCGTGCGTTACCGCAACGCGTTGTGGGACGCCAACGTTCTCGACGCACAGGGCGTAGAGGCCGGACGCACGCTTTACATCACGCGCGTCGAGGGCAACACCTTGCACGTATCGACCGCGCGGCCTGCCTAGAGCCAGTGCCGCCGGCGTTTTATACAATCTTTTCAGGGGAGACAAACCATGTTCGTCAAACTTATCGTCGTCTTGATCATCACCGGCGTTCTTATCGCCAACGGCCACGCCGCTTACGCGGTGCCGTTCTTCATCATCGGCTTCGGCATCGTGCTTGCCGTCGAATCGATCAAGGTCGTCCCGCAGCAGCAGGCGTGGGTGGTCGAGCGCTTCGGCAAGTTCGACAGCGTGCTCGAGCCGGGCCTGAACGGGATCTGGCCGTTTTTCGACCGCGTCGCCTACAAGCATTCATTGAAAGAGGTGCCGCTCGACGTGTCGGAGCAGGTGTGCATCACCAAGGACAATACGCAGCTCGGCGTCGACGGCATCATCTACTATCAGGTCACCGACCCGCGCCTGGCGTCATACGGATCGTCGAACTACATCGCGGCCATCACGCAGCTCGCGCAAACCACGCTGCGCTCCGAGATCGGCAAGATGGAACTCGACAAGACGTTCGAGAGCCGCGACGAGATCAACCGGCAGGTAGTGGCCGTGCTCGACGAGGCGGGGCGCACCTGGGGCGTCAAAGTGCTGCGCTACGAGATCAAGAACCTGACGCCGCCGGAAGCCATCCTGCGCTCGATGCAGGCGCAGATTACGGCCGAGCGCGAGAAGCGCGCCTTGATCGCGAAATCCGAAGGCCAGCGTCAGCAGGAGATCAATCTGGCCGACGGCGAGAAGCAGGCCGCGGTGCTGCAATCCGAAGGGCAGAAGATCGCAGCGATCAACCGTGCCGAAGGCGAAGCGAAAGCCATCACGACGATCGCCGCCGCCAACGCCGCCGCGGTGCGCGCCGTTGCGTCATCGATGAACGAGCCGGGCGGCATGAACGCGGCCAATCTGAAAGTCGCTGAGATTTACGTCCACGCTTTTGCCAATATCGCCAAGGCCGGCAATACGCTCATCGTGCCGGGGAATATGTCGGACCTGGCGACGATGGTGTCATCGGCGATGACTATCGTCAGCGGCGCACAGCGCGTCGAAGGCGCGGCGCCCGCGAAACCTGCGTAAGCGAAGCTAAATGGAGGGCGCTGCTGCGGGCGCCGGCTGCGTGGTGCTGACCGGCGTGGCAACTTGCGGCGCGTCGAGCGCGGCGCCCGACGGCTTGGCCGGCTCGTCGGTATCGACGCGCGGCTTGGTCTTCAGCTCGGGGATGTCTTCCTCGTCTTTTTCCGGCGGCGGGTTGCCGTCATAGACGAGGTTGCGGCGGCGCTGCAGATAGGCATCGCGCTGGAATTCGTAAGGATCGAGCGCTGCTTCGTCGAGTATCTTGGTCGAGTCGAGCAGGTTGGCGCGCAGGTTGATGATGTAGAGCGCAAACACCGAGTTGCGCGTGCGCATGTGATTGCGCCAGATCAGGCGGATCGGATCGAGCTTGAAATCGACCGCAGATCCGACGCCGTCGCGGAACGAACTGGGCCCGAAAAACGGGATCTGCAGATAGGGGCCGGAGTTGAGGCCCCAGCGGCCGAGCGTCTGGCCGAAATCTTCTTTGTGCTTTTCGAGACCGACTTCGGTCGCCACGTCGATGAAGCCGGCGAGACCCACCGTCGAATTGATGGCGATGCGCCCGATATCGGACACCGCGTCGCCGACCTTGCCCTGCAGAAGATTGTTGAGCGCGGTCAGCACGTCGTAAAGATTGTTGTAGAAATTCGTCACGCCGGTGCGCACGAACTGCGGCAGCACAGTCTTGTAAGCCGTGGCAACGGGCTTCAACACGACTTTATCGAGCGCGTCATTCGCGTGATAGACGACGCGATTGAGCGGCTCTAACGGATCGCGCGGGTTGTGGGTGCTCGCGCAACCGCCCAGCAATGCCAGCGACAACAGGCCAAGCATGCAGGCCAAACGAAGTCGGGCGGGAAAAGCGATCATAAGTTCGGTCCGGTATTTAGAGCGCGGGTTGCACACGTTATTCGGGCATTATAGCAATAATTTCGCGAAATCCAAGGTCATGTTTACGGGACTATTTCCGCGTTCTCCGGCCGCAAAATCGCGTATCGGATGCGGGTGATAAGATGCTGATGGCTACGGCCGGGGCAGCGTGTTTCTTTAGCGGTTTAAGCAGGAGGGAAAGCATGAAAACGGGTCTTTTACGGCAACTGCTGGCGTGCCTGGCTGGCGCCTGTCTGGCGCACGCCGCCTGCGCGCAAACCTACCCTGCGAAGCCGATTCGCTTCTACACGCCATATCCGCCCGGCGGCACCACCGACATACTCGCGCGCATTTTTGGCGCAAAAATGTACGAAGCCTGGGGCCAACCCGTCATCGTCGAGGCAAAACCGGGCGCCGGCGGCAACCTCGGAGCGGATTTTGTCGCGAAGTCGCCGGCCGACGGCTACACCGTCCTGATGGGAGCCAGCGGCCCGCTCGCCATCAATGCGAGCCTGTTCAAGAAACTTCCGTACGATCCGGCCAAAGACTTTGCGCCCGTCGTGCTGTCGGCATCCGTGCCGCTGGTGCTGGTGACGCATCCGTCGCTGCCGGTAAAAAATGTGAAGGAATTTATCGCCCTGATGAAGGCGCGGACGGGCCAGTTCAACTATGCGTCCGCCGGCCCGGGCTCGCCACAACATCTAACGGCGGAAATGTTCAAATTCATGGCGAAGGTCGAGATGACTCACATCCCGTACAAAGGCAGCGGTCCCGCCATCGTCGATTTGATGGGCGGACAGGTGCTGTTCGCGTTCGAGAGCATGATACCGGTGCTGCCGCATGTGAATTCGGGCAGGCTGCGCGCGCTCGCGGTGACGAGCAATACGCGCTCGCCCGTGCTCGAGAAAACGCCGACTGTCGCGGAGTCGGGCGTGCCCGGCTTCGAATCGATCGCGTGGTATGGCGTCGTCGCGCCGGCCGGCACGCCGAAGGAAATCGTCGCCAAGCTGAATGCCGAGATGGTGCGCATCGCCAATCTGCCGGACATCAAGAAGCAACTGATGGAGATGGGCTCGCCGCCGGTGGCCGGCACGCCGGATCAATTCGGCGCGCTGATCCGAAGCGAAATCCCGAAGTGGGGCAAGGTCGTCAAGCAGGCGAACGTCAGCCTCGACTAGCGCGCTGGGCGGCAGGCGCGCGCGTTTATTTTCCGCGGGTTTTGGATTTCGGCGCAGCCTCGGGCGCCGGCTTGGCTTTGGGGGCCGCTGGCGCCGCAGCGGGCAGTGCGTTTTTCGCGGCGCGCGCCGCTTCTTCTTCGACACGCACGGCAGCAATTTTCTGGCGCACCTCATCAAGCGTCGCCTGTGTATCCGTGAGCATGGGCCCGCCGAGGCTGACGGCTTTTTCCGCGGCAGCCAAAGCATCGCTCAACTTGCCGCGTTCCGCGAGCACGTTCGCCAGGTTGTTGAATGCCGCGGCTGAATCAGCGTGATCGATGCTTGCCTGCCTGAAAGCGGTCTCCGCGGTAGTCAGATCATGCAAAGCGTACGCGGCATTGCCGCGCCCCATCTGGCCGGTGAGGCTGTCGGGCCAGCGCTTGAGCATCGCGTTATAGGCGATGAACGCGCTCTTCAAATGGCCGCTTTTTTCCAGCGCGACGACGGATGCGGCATAGCGCGTCTCCGTCGCGGTGACAGGCACGCGGTCCGGCGGCACGACCACCATGGACCACATGCCTTCCTGCCGCCACAGCCGCTCGAATACCGGCATCGGCATGGTCAGCCGCTGCTTGAGGCCGGACCGCCGGATCAACTCGAGTTTCGGCAGGTCGTATCCCACGACCACCGAATAGTGCCAGACCGGATACCAGCTGAAGCCGTAATTCTCGAGGACAATTACCGGCGTGCCGGCGGCGATTTCTGCAACGAGGTCTTTGAGCTGCGGAGCGAGTTCATACGCGATGTAGCCATTGCGCCGCGCGGCAGCGAGCATCTCGACCTGCAGGCTGCCTTTGCGGCCCGGCAGATAGACCTGGTCGACCAGGGCCTCGGGCGTAAGTGCCGCACCCGCGGCGTTTAGCGCCATGGCCAGCGCCGACGGGCCGCAATAGTCGTCGTCCTGGGGGAAAAACGGTACGCTAACGAGTTCGGTAACCGGCGCGATGTTCGCCGGCACGTCTTTTCTGATCTCGCGCGTCTGCGGCGCGAACGACGCGCAGCCGGCGACGAGTAAAAAAATAAAGCCCGCCAGAAGGCGGGCTTTGCAAACGTAAGGCATGTTCTCTGGTTTGAATTACTTCCAGTAGATATAAACCACGACCGCGACGATGGCCACGACTGCGACGGCCCACCATACGCCCGAGCTGGACGCGCCGGCCGGCACGGAATCGATCTTGCCCGCGATGCGTTGCACTTCTTCGTCGGTCAGTGCGTTGACGCGATCGGCCGCATTGGCGGTCGTCAGGCCGAGCACTTCCATTTGTTTCTGCACGTCGGCGCGCGCGACGAAATCGAGCACTTTTGCGCGATCGGCCTGAGCCGCTGCGCTGGCGACGACTTTGTCGGTGGCGATCATGCCGGCCTGGGTGGTAAACGGCAGTACGATCATGCTCAGGATCAACATCTGGCAAATGAGTTTGTAGAGTGATTTCATTGTGTCTCCCTTCAGTTATGAATGAATTTCCCGTAAGCGCAGTGCCGCCAACATGCTTCGACCGGCGCCTGACTTCCTTTATATATCCTGCCTAACATCAACGTCAAGCGTTTCGCGGGAAAGCGCATTGGCGCGCGGCATGACATGCGCAAATGCCGTAGGTTTTACCGATTGGTTGCGGCGTCCGCGCAAGGGCCGGGGCGCCGCGGCGCACGGCCCGTCAGACGCGCGGTGCTATAATTTGCGGCCGGTTTTTCGCGCCGTCCGGGCGCACCGTTTTCGCGAGGAATTGCTCCATGCTGACCCAAGTCAAACCCGCGCTGCAATTGAAGGACATGAGTCTCTTCCGGCAGCAATGCTATATCGACGGCAAATGGGTGGACGCCGACGACAAGAGCACCATACCGGTGCACAACCCCGCCGACGGCATGCAGATCGGCACGGTGCCGAAGATGGGCACTGCTGAAACGCGCCGCGCGATCGAAGCGGCGAACGCGGCGTGGCCGGCATGGCGCGCCAAAACGGCCAAGGAGCGCGCGAACATACTGCGCAAGTGGTACGACCTGATGATGGCGAATCAGGACGACCTCGCGGTGCTGATGACGACGGAGCAGGGCAAGCCGCTCGCCGAATCGAAAGGCGAAATCGCATACGGCGCATCGTTCATCGAGTGGTTTGCCGAAGAAGGCAAGCGTATCTATGGCGACGTCATTCCCCAGCACCAGGCCGACAAGCGCATCATCGTCATCAAGCAGCCGATAGGCGTGTGCGCGGCGGTGACGCCGTGGAATTTCCCCAACGCAATGATCACGCGCAAAGCCGGCCCGGCACTGGCCGCCGGCTGCACTATGGTGATTAAGCCCGCAACCTACACACCCTATTCCGCGCTCGCGCTGTGCGAGCTCGCCGAGCGCGCTGGTGTGCCCAAAGGTGTTATCAGCGTAATCACCGGATCGTCGGGCCCGATCGGCAACGAATTGACCGGTAATCCGATCGTGCGCAAGTTCACGTTTACCGGCTCGACGGAGGTCGGCAAGCAGCTGATGGCGCAGTGCGCCGGCACCGTCAAGAAAGTTTCGCTCGAGCTGGGCGGCAATGCGCCTTTTATCGTGTTCGATGACGCGGATATCGACGCAGCGGTTGAAGGCGCCATGTTATCCAAGTTCCGCAACACCGGGCAGACCTGCGTCTGCGCCAACCGCCTGTTCGTGCAGGAGGGCGTGTACGACAAATTCGCCCAGAAGCTTGGCGAGAAAGTTGCCGCGATGAAAGTCGGCAACGGTCTCGAAGACGGCGTCGTGCAGGGCCCCTTGATTGACATGAAAGCCGTCGAAAAAGTCGAAGAGCACATCACCGACGCAGTCGCCAAAGGCGCGCGTGTCGTCACCGGCGGCAAACGCCACGCGAAAGGCAGCACTTTTTTCGAACCGACCGTGCTTACGGACGTCAAGACGAACATGAAAATCACGCACGAGGAAACGTTCGGCCCGGTCGCGCCGCTGTTCCGCTTCAAGACCGAGGCGGAGTTGATCAAGCTCGCGAACGATACCGAATACGGCCTCGCGTCCTATTTCTACAGCCGCGACATCGGCCGTATCTGGCGAGTTGCCGAGGCGCTCGAGTACGGCATCGTCGGCATCAACGTTGGCATCATTTCCAACGAGATCGCGCCGTTTGGCGGCATCAAAGAGTCCGGCATAGGGCGTGAGGGCTCGAAGTACGGCATCGAGGACTACCTCGAAATCAAATACATGTGCATCGGCGGCATCGACAAGTAAACGGGCTCCTCCGGAAATCAGCAATGCCATCGCGCCGTACGCGCGGTGGCATTTTCATTTATAACGATAAGCATGCCGACCAAACCGCCAGCACGTAAGCGTGTCTCGTTCGAGATCCTCGGGCTGGATCACGTCGTCCTGCGCGCCGCCAATCCGGCGCGCCTGACGCGGTTTTACTGCGACGTGCTCGGCTGCAACGTCGAGCGCGACCGGCCCGAGCTCGGCTTGACGCAACTTCGCGCGGGCGTGTCGATGATCGATGTGCTTGCGGTGGACAGCGAGCTTGGCCGCGCAGGCGGCGCTGCAGCGGGCAAGACGCGGCGCAATATGGATCACTTGTGCCTGCGCATAGAGCCGTTCGACGACAACGCGCTCGTCGCGCACCTGGTTTCGAACGGCGTTGCCGTGGGCGACATCAGGTCGCGTTTCGGCGCTGACGGCTACGGCCCCTCGCTTTACATCAACGATCCCGAAGGCAACGTGGTCGAGCTCAAAGGCCCGCCGATACAGGCCGGCCGGCCCTAGCCGATCGCGCTTTCAGCAGGCGGTATCCCGCCGGTAGTACGTTGTCAGCCTAGTTTCTCTGCTACGACCTGCGCGAAAGCCTGCGTGCCGAGCTTGCCGCCCATATCGAATGTGCGCGTGGCCGGATCTTTCAGCGCCGCATCGACGGCCGCATCGATTTTCTGCGCTGCCTCTGTGCACGCCGCATTCTTGTGCCGGCGCCCCAGCCATTCAAGCAGCATTGCAGCCGACAGTATCAGCGAAGTCGGATTGGCTTTGTCCTGGCCCTGAATATCCGGCGCGGACCCGTGCTGCGCCTGCGCAACGCACAGGTCGTCGCCGGCGTTGACCGAGCCGGCGAGCCCCAGGCTGCCCGAGATTTCGGAAGCCTCGTCCGACAAAATATCGCCGAACATGTTGCCGGTGACTATCACGTCGAACTTGGACGGGTCGCGTACGAGCAGCGCTGCCATCGCATCGACGAGTTTCTCGTCGAGCTCGACATCGGGGAAATCCTGCGCGACCTTGCGCACTTCGCGCAGGAAGAGCGCGTCGGAAATGCGCAGCACGTTCGCCTTGTGCACTGCCGTCACCTTCTTGCGGCGGGTCTGTGCAGATTCGAATGCGCGGCGTGCGATGCGCTCGCAGCATTTGGCCGTTACGCGGCGCACCGCGAGAGCCATGTCTTCGGTCGGCATGAATTCGCCTATGCCCATGAACATGTTGCGGTCGGAATAAAAGCCTTCCGTGCATTCGCGAAAGATCACGAGGTCGACCGGCTTGCCGGTGAGGCCAACGCCCAGGCGCGATTTCGCCGGCCGGATGTTGGCGTAGAGGTCGAGCTTGACGCGGAATTCGCCGGAAGGATTCATGCCGCCCTCTTCGCGTGGCGGGTAATCGTTGTGCGAGACCGGGCCCAGCAATACGCCCGCGGCCGCGCGTGCTTTCTCAAGGATGCGCGGCGGGCAGGTCGTGCCTTCCTTCTTGAGCGTGACCAGGCCCATTTCGTCGCGCTCCCATTCGAGGCCGAGCTTGAATCTGGCGCTGGCGCGTTCGAGTACCGTGAGGGTCGCTTGCGTGATTTCCGGGCCGATGCCGTCGCCTGCCAATACGAGAATTTTCACTTGCAACTCCTGATAGGATAGAACGTCGGGATATCGCGCGAGTGTATCATGGCGAACATCCCACATTTGCCGCGCCGGCCCCGGCGCGCGGGGGCTTGGCGCGGCCCGCTCGCATAGATACGCATGAATTTGCAGGCGGGCGTAAAATAAGCGCGCATACGATTCTGAACAGAGTTGATCTATGGACGCGAGTGAAATTTTAATTGAGCCGTCAGCGCTCGACGCCGCGATGGCCGGCGGCACGGTGCTCATTGACGCGCGCAAGCCCGGCGAGTTCAAGAAAGGGCATATCCCCGGCGCGATGCCATTGTCGACTTACGAGTTGCTCGTGACCAACAGCTCGCTCGACGGCATGAGAGCGTTCGCGGAAGCCGCCGCGGGGCGCTTCAGCTCCGTCGGCGTGACTAGCGAACGGCCCGTCGTCGTTTACGACGAGGGAACCGGCATGCGCGCCGCGCGCGAACTGTGGATACTGGAATACATCGGCCATCGCAATGCGCGCATGCTGCACGGCGGATTGCTGCAGTGGCAGGCCGAAGGCGGCCCGGTGCTGGTGGATACGGACATCTCAACAGTGCGGCCGAAAAAAATACAGTTATCGATCGCATCGGGTTCCAATGCTCCCGCGGATGAAATCGTGCGCCGCGCCGGCTCGTGGAACATGACGGTGATCGACGTGCGCAATGATCTTGAATGGGCGGGCACGGACAAGACGAATTGCTGCCCGCGCCGCGGCCGCATACCGCACGCGATTCATATCGAGTGGAAGCAGTTCCTCGAGAAAGGCCGCTACAAATCGCCCGAAGCGATCATTGCGTTGCTCGAGAAGCACGAAATCAATCCGCGCAACGAGCTGGTCGTTTATTGCCACCGCGGCTCGCGCTCGGCCAGTGCCTACTTTGCGCTCAAGTACGCAGGCCTGCCCGGCGCGCGCAATTACGTCGGCTCATGGCACGAATGGTCGTCGCGCCCGGATCTGCCAATCGAAACCGGTTAGGCAAAAGCAGTTCGCTTAGTCGGGCTTGATGTGTGAAGCCTCAACTACCCGCGTCCACTTGGCGGTCTCGCTCTTCAGATAGATGGTGAACTCGGCCGGCGTCGTCGGCGCGGCATCGATACCGCGATCGAACAGCGCCTGCTTGACCTCGGGCGAATTGAGCGCGGCGGTCATTTCCCTGTGCCAGCGGTCGACGATGGCCTTGGGCATGTTGGGCGGACCGAGCATGCAATACCAGTTGGTCGATTCGTAGCCCCTGAGCCCGCTTTCGTCTACGGTCGGCACGTCGGGCAGCGCCGCCGAGCGCCTGGCGCCTGTGACGGCGAGCGCGCGCGCTTTGCCCGCCTGCACTTGCGGCACGGCGGTCGAGATGATGGCGACGAACAGCTCTACCTGTCCGCCAAGAAGATCGGTCATCGCCGGCCCGCCGCCCTTGTAAGGTATGTGGGTCATATCTATTTTTGCCATCGTCTTCAGCAGCTCGCCCGACAGGTGGCCGGTGCTGCCGGTGCCGGAGCTGGCGAAATTGAGCGTGCCCGAACGCGCGCGCGCCAGTGCAATCAGCTCCTGGATATTTTTAACGGGCAAGGTCGGATGGGCGATGAATATGTTCTGCAGCGAGACGGTGCGGCCGATCGGCGAGAAATCCTTGAACGGATCGTAGGGTACCTTGGTAATCGCCGGCGTGATTACCAGCGCAGCCAGCGTGCCGAGGTGCACCGTGTAGCCGTCGGGCGCAGCCTTTGCTGTTATCTCGGATGCAATCACCCCGTTCGCGCCGGTGCGGTTGTCCACGATGACTTGCTGTTTGAACGCCTGCGCGAGCCTCGGCGTGAGCAGGCGGGCGACCAGGTCGGTCGCGCCACCGGGCGGAAAGCCTATGATCATGCGCAGCGGCCGGTCGGGAAAATCGGCTGCCGCTGCGGACCACGCGATCACGCACGACAGGACAGCGCTGAACGTGCGCGCGCGCATTATTCCGCCTTCGCGCCGGACACTTTCACGACCTTGGCCCACTTCGCGGTTTCGGATTTTATGTAAGACGCGAACTCCTGCGGCGTGCTGGGCGACGCGTCAAGGCCGCTGCGGAATAGCGCATCCTTGACGCTCGCGGTGTTCAGGATCTTGACGAGTTCGCGATTGAGGCGCTCGACGATGGGGCGCGGCGTTTTTGCCGGCGCCAGGATGCCATACCAGTTGTTCGCTTCGTAGCCGGGCAGGCCGGCTTCGGCGATCGTCGGTACGTCCGGCAGTAGCGCAGTGCGTTTCGCGGTCGTTACGCCCAGCGCGCGGACTTTGCCGGACTTCATCTGCGGCACTGCGGTTTCCGCAGTCGAAAATACCATCTGCACT
>JANYDM010000104.1 GCA_025363575.1 Betaproteobacteria bacterium
CAAGGATTTCGGCGCGCCGTGGCGCGCGCGTGGCGTCGCGCGCCGCGGCGCAACGGGAGAAGTCGCCATCGACATACTGTTGACCTTTACTACGCAAAACGCAGCGGGCAAGCCGGCCGAAATCAAGCTGGCCGGGGTATGGGAGCAACAATCGCGCATGCCCGCTGTCGATGACGCGTTCGATGTGCGCGGCTGGCGCGTGCACCGAGTTGAGGCTTTTGCCGAAGTGGTCGGCGGCAACACGTACATCGATTACGAAGCGAAAACGGCGCCGCTGAAATTTTCGACGATCGGCGAAGTGCGCGCCGCCATCGAACGCGCATGGGATCCCGATATCAAGGCGCCGAAGCGCAACGAGTGCAGTTCGTGAGCGCGGGAATCAAGCTCGGGTTCATCGGCCTCGGCGCCATGGGGCGGCCGATGGCGCTCAATCTGATGAAGGGGGGCTATTCGATGACCGTCTACGCGCGCCGCCCGGAGGCGGCGGCGTCGCTCGTTGCGGCAGGCGCGCGCGCGGTGGCCAGCCCGGCGGAAGTCGCACGAGCATCAGAAGTCATCTTTTCACTCGTCACCAGCTCGGCGGATAGTGAAGAAGTGGCGCTCGGCGCTGACGGCATTCTTGAAGGTGCGCGTCCGGGTTCAGTCGTTATCGACATGGCAACGATATCGCCGTCGGCGACGCGGCGCATCGCAGACGCACTGGCGGCGCGCAACATAGAACATATCGACGCGCCCGTGTCTGGCGGCCCACAGGGCGCGCAGAGCGCCACGCTGGTTATCATGGCCGGGGGCAAAGCGGCGGTATTTGCCCAGGTCGAGCCGCTCTTCGCCTGCCTCGGTAAAACCATTTTGCTCATGGGCGGTCACGGAGCGGGTCAAGTGACCAAGGCATGCAATCAGCTGGCGCTGACGGTCACTGCCCAGGCGGCGGCCGAGGCGCTCGCGCTGGCGAAGAGTTGCGGTCTCGACCCGGCGCGCGTGCATCAGGCGCTGATGGGCGGTGTCGCCGCGAGCCGCGTGCTTGACCTGTTCGGCACGCGCATGGTCAGCCGCGATTTCGGCAGCGGCATCGACACGCGCCTGTACCATAAAGACCTCGGGATCGTGCTCGAACTCGCGCAGGAGGCCGGCCTGCCGCTGCCGGCGGGCGCGGCGGTCAAACAGCAGATCAACGCGCTGATGGGAGCGGGCGAAGGCGCCGCGGACTTTTCGGTGCTGATACGCGCGCTCGAGCGCGCGGCGGCGAAGTCCCCCGCCTGAGTCGACGTCGCACGCAGACGCGCGGCGCATCCCGCTTAATTTCAGCAGCAATCTTCAGGAAAGCCGCCATGAGCCTCACCGCATATGAACCCGTGACCCCGCGTCTGCACCGCTCGGAGCTGGCGGTGCCCGCGTCAAACCCGAAAATGATCGACAAGGCGAGCCGCAGCGCGGCCGATGTCGTGTTCCTCGACCTCGAGGATTCGGTGGCGCCCGACGACAAGCCGGGCGCGCGCAAGAACATCATCGCCGCGCTGAACGACATCGACTGGGGCGGCAAGACGCTCAGCGTGCGCATCAACGGCCTCGACACGCAATACACTTATCGCGACGTAATTGAAGTTGTGGAGGCCTGTCCGCGCCTCGACCTGTTGTTCCTGCCCAAGGCCGGCGTCGCCGCCGATGTTTACGCGCTCGACGTGCTGGTGACGCAGATAGAGCAATCCTGCAAGCGCGCGAAACGCATCGGATTCGAGGTGATGATAGAAACGGCGCTCGGCCTGTGCAACGTCGAAGCGATCGCGCAATCGAGCCGGCGCCTCGAAGCCATGTGTTTCGGCTCGGGCGATTTCGCGGCATCGACCGGCGCGCGCTCGATCACGATCGGCGGGCTCAATCCGGAATACGGCGTGCTGAGCGAAGCGGATGCGCAGGGCAAGCGCAACTTTTATCAGCTCGATCCCTGGCATGCCGCGCAGTCGCGCATCGTCGCTGCGTGCCGCGCATACGGCCTGCGTCCGCTCGACGGCCCGTACAGCGATTTCAACGATGCGGAGGGTTTCCGCGCGGCGACCCTGCGCTCCGCCGCGCTCGGCTTCGAAGGCCGCATGGCGATTCACCCCGCGCAGCTCGATACCATCAACGCCACATTCAGCCCCGCCCCGGATGAGGTCGCACGCGCGCGGCGCGTCGTCGAGGCGATGGCGCAGGCGGCGCGCGAAGGCCGCGGCGCGGTCCAGCTCGACGGGCGCATGATCGATATCGCCAATATCCGCATGGCCGAGCGCGTGCTGGCCAAGGCAGCCGCAATCGCCGCCGCCGGGCGTTGATGCGCGGCGCGGAAGTCCGCGTATTGCGAGGGTGATGTTCGTGTCACAATACCCCGCAACTTCTTTCCAAGGGGGCACATGAGCGTGGCGCCCGCTTCCGATTCGGCTCCGGTGGTGGGTTATACCGCGCCGGACAATACGGCCGACGCGATATTCGCCGAGCAGGTACGCTTGCTCTACCGGCTGTCACGCCCGGCCTATGGCGGCACGCTCGCCGTCGCGCTGATCGTCGTATGCGGGCTATGGTACGTGACGCCGGCGCTGCCGCTCGCGTGCTGGTTCGCGGTGGTTACGGCGATTACGGGGGCGCGTTACCTTCTTTACCGGCGTTTCGCCGCCCTCGCCCCCGTTCAGGATGGCCGGCGGTGGCTGAACCGTTTCCTCGCCGGTGCGGCGGCGATGGGTTGCACCTGGGGGGTGCTCGGCTCGGCGCTTTTGCCCGACGCCAGCTGGTATTATCAGCTGGTGGTTGTTTTCGTTGTCGCGGGCGTGGTGGCGAGCGCACTGGTCGTGCTGACGCCGGTGAGGTCAGCGTTTCTGTACTTCCTGTTTACCGCATTGCTGCCGATCATTGCCGCGTTGTATGCGCGCGGCGATTCAATGCATGTTTTTACGGGCGCGATCCTGACAGCGTTTGCCGCGGTCATGTTCGCTACCAGTTTCATCATGCACAGGTCGCACACAGCCTCGCTGCGCACGCGGTTCGAAAATGCAGAGCTGGTGCGGCGCCTGTCGGCCGCCAACCAGACCGCCGCCGACGCCATCGAGCGCCTGAACGTGCAGCTCGAAGACCAGAAAAAAATCGAAGAGGCGCTGCAGGACTCCACCGATCGGGTCGAGGCGATGATAGACGCGTCGCCGCTCGCCATCATCGAGTTCGACGTCAACCTCGAGGTCGAACGCTGGAACCGGGCCGCCGAGCGCATATTCGGCTGGTCCCGATACGAGGTCATCGGCGGGCCGACGCCCCTCGTGCCGGCGCAGCTCATGGAGGAAGCGCGCACCCACCGCACGCGCATACTTGAAGGCGCAACGTTCGAGAATGTGGAAACCGTGCGCCTGAGAAAAGACGGCTCCCTGATCGACGTCAGCGTCTCCGCCGCGGCGATCCGCAACCGCGCCGGCGAAGCGGTCGGCATGGTCGCGATGTTCACCGACATCAGCGGACGTAAACGCGACCGCGACGCGCTGCAACGCTCGTCGGCGCGGCTGGAGGCGCTGGTGGCGGCATCGCCGCTTGCGATCATCGTGCAGGACCATAACGGCGTCATCAAGCGCTGGAACGAAGCCGCGCAGCGCATCTTTGGCTGGACTGAAGAGGAGGCAATCGGCAAAAGCATGCTCGCCGTACCCGCCGACCGGAAGCACGAAGGCGCCGGCTTTCGCGAGCGCATATTGCGCGGCGAGCATTTCGCCGATGTCGAAGCGGAGCGCCAGCGCAAGGACGGGGTCCTGATACCCGTGAGCCTGTCCGCGGCGGCATTGCGCGACGCCAACGGCGTTAGCAACGGTGTGGTCCTGTTCGCGGCCGACATCAGCGAGCGCAAGCGCGCCGAGCGCCGGCAAAATATTCAGAAAGCGGTCACGGTCCTGCTGGCCGAGGCCAGCAGCGTGGAAGAGGTGGTGCCGCGCGTGATCCAGTCGCTGTGCGAGACCTTCGGCTGGGAAGCGGGCGCGCGCCGCATCGTGGCGAAAAACGACGGCGTGATGCGCCACACTGAAAATTGGGGCACGCCGGCGCCGGAAATCCAGATGTTCCTGCGCCAGTCCGCAACGCGCGTCGACAGCACCGGTGAAAACGCAGGCTTGCTGCGCAGGGTATGGGCCGGCGGCAAGCCGGTGTGGCTGGCGGACATTGCGCAGGAGCCGACGTTCGTGCGCGGGGCGGCGGCGCTAGCGGCAGGCCTGCACAGTGCGTTCGCGTTTCCGATCATGGTCAGCGGCGAATTCTACGGCGTGATTGAGCTCTTCGGGCGCGAAGTGCGCGCGCGCGACGAGGACGTAGTCAGGATTACCACCGAGATCAGCAGCCAGATCGGCCAGTTCATTGCGCGCAAAGAGGCGGAGTCGCACCTCACCTTCTATGCCAATCACGATACGCTCACCGGGCTGCCCAACCGCGCGATGTTCAACCAGCGCCTGACGCAGGCGCTCGCTCGCGCGCAGCGCCTGGGCACGATGGCAGCGGTGCTGTTCATCGACCTCGACCGCTTCAAGATCATCAACGATACGCTGGGCCATGACGCCGGCGATCGTCTCTTGAAGCAGCTTGCCGAGCGCCTGCGCGAATGCCTGCGCGAGGGCGACACCATCGGCCGCCAGGGCGGCGACGAATTCGTCGTGCTGATCGAGGACGTCTCCGATCCGCCGCAGCTGGCCGGCGTCGGGCAGAAGATACTCGAGACCGTGGCGAGCCCGTACCTGATCAGCGGACAGGAGTTTCACGTGACGGCGAGCGTGGGCATCAGCCTGTATCCCGGCGACGGCAACGATCAGCAAGCGTTGCTCAAAAACGCCGATATCGCCATGTATCGCGCGAAGGAGCAGGGCAAAAATAACTATCAGTTCTATTCCGCGCAGATGAATCTGCATTCATTCGAGCGGCTCGCACTCGAAACCAGCCTGCGGCGCGCCGTCGAGCGCAATGAATTTCTGCTTCACTATCAGCCCAAGGTCGACATGCGCAGCGGCCGCATCACTGGCGTCGAGGCGCTCATACGCTGGCAGCATCCCGAACTCGGCATGGTGCCGCCGGCGCAGTTCATCGCCCTCGCAGAAGAAACGGGACTGATCACGCCCATCGGCGAATGGGTGTTGCGGACGGCCTGTGCCGAGGCGCAGGGATGGGTAACCAAAGGTTTGCCGCCTATCAGCGTGGCAGTGAATCTGTCGGCGCGCCAGTTCGCGCGCGACGAATTGGCGGCGGCGATCATGCGCGTACTGCGCGAAACGGCCCTCGATCCGCGACTGCTGGAGCTCGAGATCACGGAGAGCACCGTGATGCACAATGCGGACCGCGCGGCGGGTGTGCTTCAGCAGCTGAAGCTGCTCGGCGTGCGCGTCGCCATCGACGATTTCGGCACCGGCTACTCGTCCTTGAGCTATCTCAAACGTTTTCCGATCAGCAGCGTGAAAATCGACCGCTCGTTCGTGCTGGATTTGCCGGACGACAAGGACGATGCAGCGATCACGCAGGCAGTGATCGCGATGGCGCACAGTCTGCGCCTGCGCGTGATCGCCGAAGGCGTCGAGACGAGCGCGCAATACCGCTTTCTCGAAGAGCATCATTGCGACGAGATGCAGGGCCACTATTTCAGCAAACCGGTCGATGCCGAAGCGATCGAGCGGCTGCTCGCCGGCCGGCACAGCGACGTCAAGCTGGCGTAGCGCGTGTGCACGGAGATACGCGCAGCGCCTACGTCGCCCATCCCAAAGTCCCCGCGCCGGCCCCGTCCGCGCGGATCTCAATGCGTTTGTCGTGAAAATCGCGCAGATTGGCGTGATGACCGATGCTGACCAGTGTGGTGCGCGGCAGGCGCTGCCGGAGCAATCGACAGAGCCGCGACTCGGTCGGCTCGTCAAGCGCGGAAGACGCTTCGTCCATGAACAGCCAGTCGGGTTTTTGCAAAAGCGCGCGCGCGAATGTAATGCGTTGTTGCTCGCCGCCCGACAGTATCTGCGCCCAGTGGCGCTCTTCATCGAGCCGGTCCGCGAGGGGGTCGAGCCCGCAGTCGGCTAGCGCGCCGCGCAGTTCAGCATCGACGAAAGCATCGCCTGCCGAGGGATAGCAAAGCTGCTCGCGCAGCGTGCCTATCGTCAGATACGGCTTTTGCGGCAGGAACAAAACGCCATTGCGTGGCCGCTCCACGGAGCCTCGACCATAGGGCCAGATGCCGGCGAGCGCGCGGAACAGCGTGCTTTTGCCCGAGCCGGAGGGGCCGGTCACGAGCACGCTTTGACCGGGCTCAAAGTCGAGGCTGAAAGGTGCGAGCAGCGGCTGGCCGCTGGGTAGGTCGATATTCACATTGCTCGCCGCGTAGGCGGAGTTCTCATGCAGGATCGTGACGATGCCGGCGGTGCTGCGAGCTTCGTCACGTGCACGATCCATGGCATTTTTAAATGTAGTCAGGCGGTCGACTGTCGCCCGCCATTCCGCAAGCTGGGTGTACGCGTTAATGATCCACGAGAGCGCATCCTGCACCTGGCCGAAAGTGGATACCGTCTGCATAAGGCCGCCCAACTGTAGCGCGCCGGCAAAATAGCGCGGCGCCGCGACCACGAACGGAAAAATGAGGGCGATCTGCCCGTAGCCCGAGCGGAACCACGTCAGAGATTTCTGCCGCCGCATGATCGCCCACCAGTTGGCGACGACGTCGCTAAAGCGATGCTCGAGCGCGCGTATTTCGTCAGCCTCGCCTTTGTACAGCGCAATCGATTCTGCATTCTCGCGAAAGCGCACGAGCCCAAAACGAAAATTGGCTTCGAACTTCTGCTGGTTGAAATTGAGGCCGACCAGCGGCCGGCCGATCACGTGAATCAGAACGGTGCCGACGATCGCGTAAAGCAGAGCCACCCAGACCATGTAACCCGGAATGTCGACCTGGCTCCCGTGCAACGTAAAACTCAGGGTGCCCGAAAGTGTCCATAAAATCGCGACGAACGAAACAAGCGTCACTACCGCGGACATCAGCCCCAGCGTCAAATTAAGGGTTTTGTCGCAAAAGGCCGCGAGGTCATCGGCGATGCGCTGGTCAGGATTGTCGGTGCCGCGGTCGGCCAGCTGCAGCCGGTAATACGTGCGCTCGCCGATCCAGTCCGCCAGATAGCGTCCAGTCAGCCAGCGGCGCCAGCGGATCTGCAGCATCTGGTTCAAATAGAGCTGATAGACGGAAACGACGATGAATGCGGCGGCGATGATGCTGAACTTGACGATCTGGTGGAAGAAACCGTCGCGGTCCATATTCTGCAGCGTGTTGTAGAAGTCATTGTTCCACTGGTTGAACAGCACGTTGATGTAAACGATGGTCAGATTCAGCGCGACAATGGCGGCGAGCAGGCCGCGCGCTGCCCAGCGCGCTTCAGAAAACCAGTAAGGCCGGGTCAGCGCCCACAGGGCGGCGAGAAATGATTTGGTATTGGTAAACATTGAATGCTCCGAAGGCTGGGTCAATCCAGGTGTCGCAGGCGGCGGCGCGGAGGACCCGGGATATGCGGCGCGATGATAACTTGAAACTATCCCGGCCGTTTGCGCCCGGGCGTTATTGGATTACACTGGAAAGCAAAACGGCGACGTCGCGGGATCAATCGGCTCTGGAGGAAAGCGATGAAAACGGTCAGGCAGTTATTGCAGGGCAAAACCAAGGCGCTGTGCACGATCACCCCCGACACACGTGTGTTCGAGGCATTAAAGCAGATGGCGGAAAAAGACATCGGCGCGCTGCTGGTCGTTGAAAACGGGCGCCTTGCCGGCATCCTCTCCGAGCGCGACTATGCGCGCAAAGTCATCCTGCAGGGCAAATCTTCGCACGACACGCCGGTCAGGGAAATCATGACCGAGCGGGTGGTGTGCGTGCAGCTGAAAAACACCGTGGACGAATGCATGGCGCTGATGACCGACAAGCGCATTCGCCACTTGCCGGTGATCGAAGGCGACAAGCTCATCGGCGTGCTATCGATCGGCGACCTCGTCAAAGAGACCATCTCCGAGCAGCAGTTCATGATCAGGCAGCTGGAGTCGTATATCCACAGTTGACGTACTGACGCTGTTGGGTATCATCGCGGCTCGATATCCACTACGCCGCGGCGGGAAAATTCCATGCAATTCGGTGCGATCATCATCGGCGACGAAATCATGTCCGGCAAGCGCCAGGACAAGCATATGGCACAGGTCATCGCGACGCTCGGCGAGCGCGGCCTTGAGCTTGCCTGGTGCCAGTACCTGGCCGACGAGCCGGCATTGATAACCGCGACGCTCAAGCGCACGATGGCTACAGCCGACGTCGTGTTCAGTTTTGGCGGCATCGGAGCGACGCCCGACGACCACACCCGACAATGTGCGGCGGACGCCGCGGGCGTCGAACTTCATCTGCACCCTGACGCCGAAATCGAAATTCGCGGGCGCTTCGGCGCGGATATCACACCGCAGCGCCTCGCGATGGGCGAATTTCCGCGCGGCAGCCGCATCATTCCCAATCCGTACAATCGAATTCCAGGTTTCAGCATGGATCATCACCATTTCGTGCCGGGATTTCCGCAGATGGCATGGCCGATGATGGCGTGGGTGCTCGACAACTGGTACGCGGACCAGCACGCTGCCGGCAGCGTCGCCGAAGACGCCATCGTTGTGCGCGGCGCCGGCGAGAGCCAATTGATCGACCTTATGAATGCGACGCTGGCGAATTACCCCGGATTGAAGGTTTTCAGCCTGCCGCACATGAGCGAAACCGACCGCTATATCGAACTCGGCGTCCGCGGCGACGCGCAGCGGATCGCCGCTGCGATCGGTGAGATGAAGACGGGCGTGATCAAGCTGGGGTTTACGTGGGCAAAAACGCCCTGAAGTTCACGTGGGCAAAAACGCCCTGACGTTCGTGCGCCGCGCACCTTGACCGGGTTGACTGCCGCAAGACGAAAAAAAGCCCCGGGCGATCACCCGGGGCTTTTGTTTGCTGCTGGAGCCGGAATTAAGCGGCTTTTTTCTTCGTCGCGTGGACGGCCTGGGTCGTCGCGGCATCGACATTCGCCTGCGTCATTTCGGCGAACTGCTTGGCCGATTTGGACAGGTTGTCGTAGGCCGAATTGACCGCTGTGATCGCCGATTTGACGGCAGCAACGGCAACTTCAGAACCGGCCGGGGCCGATTTGACGACTTTGTCGAGGCTCGTCACGACTTGCTTATTGAACTCGGCGACCTGCTCTTCCACCAGCTTGTTGATTTCGGACTGGGTCGTCGCGGCAACGTCATATATGCTTTTGACGTAGCTGGTCGCTTTTTCGAGCGTCGGCTGGGCCAGCGTGTTTTTCAGCTGGGCGAATTCCTGCACGTCTTTGATTTCGGTGAAAGCTTTGGCTTGCTGGACGCCGTCGGCAAACGCGCTTTTCGCGGTTTTCAGTTGCAGTTCGAGCATGCGCTCGGCGCCTTCGAGCGCGATACCGGCAAAACGGACAGCGGCTTCCAGATTGGCTTTATTCAGGGCCATCAACTGTTCGGGGGCTTGGAACATGTGTGTCTCCTTTAAATACGTTAAGAAATCAGATATTTGCTACAATTGAGCAATTACGAATTCGTTGGAATGTTGCATCGCACAATTCAAATTATAAGGGCTGGGGTGGCGAAGTCAAGCCTCTGGGCCAAATATTTATTGCAGCGCATCAAATCGGCAAATGAATGGGCAAGGTTTTGACTTATTAAGGCGGGGCGGTTAGGATAAAAACGTTTCCCAATCAGGTAGCTACAGTCGGGGAGGGCCGGCACTACCATTTAAAATAAGCACTCACTTATGCCGCAAGCCGCGTCCGAGGCATTGCTTGAGCCTGAGGTCAAACTGGTGACGTCGCCCGGCCGCGCGCGCAGCCTCGTCCTGAGCGGGGCATGGAATTTGCGCGGGTTGGAACGACGCATGGCCGAATTGACGCCGCGTCTCGCCGAATACGCGGCAGACAAAGGTTCGCTGTGGGATCTGAGCGCGGTCGATGTCATTGATCACGCGGGCGCAATGTTGTTGTGGCGTGCGTGGGGCCGGCAACGTGCCGCTAACGTCACACTGAAACCGGAACACGAGACGGTTTTCAATCATTTGGCTAGTACCGCGGACCGGAGCGCTGTTGCGCCCGTAAGAGACCCGCTATGGATCGTGACCGCGGTCGGTCGCAAAGTGATCGGAGTGCTTGAGCACTCGATCACCATTCTTACGGTGCTGGGCCAGGTACTGCTCGACATTGCTTACCTGATGCGCAGTCCGTCACGTATCCCGTGGCGTGAAATTTCTTCCAATGTGTACCGCACCGGTACCCAGGCGCTTGGCATCACGGCGCTGGTGGGCTTCCTGGTCGGCGTCGTTCTTTCGTACCTGTCGGCGCAGCAGTTGAAGTTGTTCGGGGCGGACGCGTTCATCGTGAATATCCTCGGCATCAGCGTCATACGCGAACTGGGTCCGGTCCTGGCCGCGATCCTGATCGCCGGGCGTTCGGGTTCGGCCATCACCGCGCAGCTGGGCGTCATGCGCGTCACGCAGGAACTCGACGCCATGGCCGTGATGGGCATACCGCAGACCTTGCGCCTGATACTGCCGAAGATGCTTGCGCTCGCCATCTCCATGCCTTTGATCGTACTCTGGACCAACTCCGTTGCGCTGATGGGCGGCATGGTCTCCGCCCAGGCGGAGCTCGGTATCGGCTATATCTATTTCTTATCCAGCCTGCCGGACTCCGTGCCCATCGCCAATCTATGGCTGGGCCTGGGCAAGGGTGTAGTGTTTGGCTTCATGATTGCGCTGGTGGCCTGCCATTTCGGCCTGCGCATCGAGCCCAACACCGAGAGTCTGGGCATCGGCACGACCAATTCGGTGGTCACGTCGATCACGGTCGTTATCATCGTCGACGCGATATTCGCGATCGTGTTCAAGGACATCGGGATCAGCTGATGGAAGACTGCATCATCGAGGTCAAGGGGCTGTGGACGCAATTCGGCGACAACGTCGTTCATCGCGACATCGACCTGTGCGTGCGGCGCGGAGAAATAATGTCGCTGGTCGGCGGCTCCGGCAGCGGCAAGACCACCATGCTGCGCCAGATGCTCGGGCTCGAGCGGCCGACGCGCGGCGACGTGCGCGTATTCGGCGTTTCATTGCACGGCAGCGGCGCGGCGCAGTTACGCAAGCTGCGCGACCGCTGGGGCATGCTGTTCCAGGAGGGCGCCTTGTTCAGCGCGCTCACGGTCTACGACAACATCGCACTGCCGCTGCGCGAACTGCGCGCGCTCGACGAAGAGCTGATCCACGATCTGGTCATGATGAAACTCGACATGGTCGGCATCGAGCCGCGCCACGCCAGCAAAATGCCGGCCGAGCTTTCGGGCGGCATGGTCAAGCGTATCGCGCTCGCCCGCTCGCTCGCGCTCGAGCCGGAGTTGCTGTTCCTCGACGAGCCGACCGCCGGCCTCGACCCTGACCGCAGCGAAAGCTTCGTTTCGCTGATCAAGGAGCTGCACCGCGAGCTCAACCTCACGGTGGTCATGGTCACCCACGATCTCGATACGCTGGTGGCGCTGTCGGACCGTGTCGCGGTATTGTGCGACCAGCGGCTCGAAATCGTCGGCACGCTGGATGAAGTCGTCGCCAATACTCATCCGTTCATCTGCAATTTCTTCATGGGCGAGCGCGGGCGGCGCGCGCTCGAGGCGGTCAGGGCGGTCAAGGCCATAGTGTCTATGACCTGAACACGGGCATTTGCAGTTTTAAGGGGAATTCACCATGGAAAACAGGGCGCATGCGCTGGCGGCAGGCTTGTTCACGTTGCTGCTGGGCATCGGAGTCGTAGCCGCGGCATTGTGGTTTGGCGGCGATACCGTGCAGAACGAGGAATACCTGCTGGTGTCGCGCCACCCGGTGTCCGGGCTGAACGCGCAGGCGCCGGTGCGCTACCGCGGCGTAACCGTTGGCAAGGTGCTCGACATCAAGTTCGACCAGCAAGAGCTGCGCGCAATTCTGGTCAAGATACAGGTGCAGACCGGCACGCCTTTGACCGAGGGCACGTTCGCACAACTAGGCTCGCAGGGCGTTACCGGTCTCGCCTATGTAATGCTCGATGATGACGGGAAAAAGCCCGCGCCTCTCAAGAGCGACGCCGGTCAGCTCGCGCGTATCGAGGTGCGACCGTCGTTCATCGACAGCGTAAGCGATTCGGGCCAGGAAATGATCGTGAGGATCAATCAGGCAGCGAAACGCGTCGACGAACTGCTGAGCGACGATAATCAGAAACAACTTGTCACTACCATGCGGCATCTCGACAACGCGACCGATAAATTCGCGTCGCTGGCGACGACGATGGAGCCGGCGATCAAGGCGCTGCCCGCGCTGCTCAACGACGCCGGCATCGTGTTAAAGCGCGCCGATACGCTGTTTGCGAACGTCAACCAGCGCGTCGAAGCCTTCGAGCGCGCGGCCAACAGCGCCGAGCAGTTCGCGGCCAGCGGCAACGCGCTCGCCGATACGATGCTGACGGAATCGGTGCCGCGGCTCAATGTGCTGCTCGAAGACGTGCAGCGCTCGTCGCGCGGGCTCGAGCGCCTGCTTAACGAAATCAACGAGCAGCCGCATAGCTTCATCTTCGGTCGCAATCCGGCGCCGCCGGGTCCCGGGGAGCCGGGCTTTGCAGCGCAACGGAGTGCCAAATGAAAATTACCGTCCTCATCGCGTTGTTTTTCCTTCCGTTGGCAGCCTGCTCGCTGGGGCCGGACAAGAAGGACACCCCCGCAGCTTATGATCTGGGTGCAGCGCCGGCGCCTGTTGCGGTACAGCCGCGGCTGCGTGCCAGCGTGTTGGTGCACGCGGTCGCGGCGCCCGGATGGCTTGACTCCAATCTCATCGTATACCGGCTGAAGTATCAGGATGGCGCGCGCCAGTTGACTTACGCGAACAGCCGCTGGGCGGCGCCTGCGGCGGCCTTGCTCACGGAGCGGTTGCGCGCACGGCTTGCCGCAGCCAGCGATGCCGGCATCATCGGCAGCGCCGACAGCGCGCGCGCGGACTTTGCGCTGCGCGTCGAGCTCGAGGATTTCAGCCAGATTTTCGATGCGGTCGACAGAAGCCGCGCAGTGGTCATCGCCCGCGCCAGCATCATTAATGTAGCGCAGCGCACGCTGCGCGCGCAGAAAACATTTTCCATCGACAAGCCGGCGGCGACTGCCAACGCCGAAGGGGGCGTGAGCGCGCTGGCGGAAGCCGGCGGCGAATTGATCGATGCAGTCGTCGCATGGACGGCGGCCAGCATCGCACAGGACAAAAAATAGGCAGCGACCGCTCCGCACGAGCGACCAGCATGACAGACACGCTTTTTTCTAAAATCATCGACCGGAAAATACCGGCCGACATCGTTTACGAGGACGAGCTGTGCCTCGCGTTCCGCGACGTCAATCCGCAGGCGCCCGTGCACATTTTGCTCGTGCCGAAGAAGCCGGTCGATATGCTGTCGAACGCGACAAAGGATGACCAGGCGTTGCTGGGCCACATGCTGCTTGTCGCGGGCAAGATCACACGCGAGCTGAAAATCGACGGCGCTTTTCGCCTCGTTATCAACAACGGCAAGGAAGGCGGCCAGGCCGTGTTTCATCTGCACATGCATATTCTGGCGGGCCGCAAGTTTCAATGGCCGCCGGGGTGAATGCGGACCGGCTTGCCACGCTGGGTTTGCCGGGCTGTTGCATAGCCGCCGGTGTCGCGGACAGATGGATCGCGAAAAAGAAAATCGGCATCCCGTTTGATTACGGCGGAATGCCGATTTCACGCCGCGCAGCTCTTGCGCGCGGGATGAAGCTGTCTAGCGTTCGATACCGGAATCGTTCTTATCGTGCAAAGTCATGAGGTCCATGCCTTCGATCCACACATTGGGGCAAAGGAAACCCGCGCTGGCGATAAAAATAAACAGTCGGCCAAAACGCGCGGCATCCCATGGCGCGCCTTTGCCGGCGGCGGATATTTTGGATTGTTCCATCATGATCTCCTTGAAGTGACCACGATGACCGCCTCGTGGCAGAGCGAGGCGGAAGGGTGCGCGGGGAGGCTCGACTGAAGCTTACGGGCTGGCCTCTTCGACCGGAACCCTGAATATACACCGTACGGCCCCGCCGGCGTTCAGCCGGCGATCTTGAGATGCTTGATCTCCGCGGTGCCGCCCTGGGCTTCGTCCAGCATGCGGAAGATGTCCGTCGCCTCTTTCGCTATGGCATCCGCGATGTCATTGAGCATCTTCTGTCCTTTGACGACAGTGGCATGCTCGGGCGCGCCGTACCAGCCTGTTTCGGCGATGGTGCGGATATCGGTCAGCACGGGCTGGTAACTGCGCGTGCGGCGCAGCTTGTCCCATTTGCGCCCGCGAGAGTGGTCCGACGAATAGTCGATGCGGTCGAGATGCACGAGATCGGGACGGTACGCAAGCACGGCAAGCGCCTCGATTTCGCCGCCATGCGTGAGGCCGCCGCAGTCGTGGCCGTAAAGCTCCGCGGCGACATAACAAGCCTGCACGGTGAGCACCGTCATGCCATGCTCGCGATGTAGCGCTTCGGAGGCGATCGCGAGCGACGGAATATTGCCTTCGTGCCAGTTGATGATGAGCAGGTATTTCGCGCCGTGCTGCGCGGTCGACTGGCACGTTTCGATCACGACACGCATGTAGGTGTCGGTCGACAGCGTAATAGTGCCTTCGAACGGCATATGCATGGGCGTCACGCCGAACGGCGTCGCCGGCAGCAGCAGACCGTCCATGCGCTCGGCGACCGCGTTGCCAATGACCTGGCTTGCGTAGATGTCGGTGCCGGTGGGCAGGTGCGGGCCGTGCTGCTCAACGCTGCCGGCGGGCAGAATAACGAGCGGGTTTTTCTTGAGCTGCTGCGCAACCTCGGGTTGCGTGAGGTCGATGAAATGGCGGGTGGGTAACATGCGCGTGCTCCTTAAAAGCGAAAAGCGTTAGCTACAGAGAGCACCGGTTTCACAGAGAAAAATAAGTCAATCTGGAATTACCGATTGTTGTGTTTTGCATTTCTCTGTGATCTCTGTGGTTTGCCTTTAGATTCTGGCTTTAGTTTCACTGATGATATCTGCGATCTTTACAGCCTGGCCGTTTCGCTCGATAGAGCGCAACGCTGCGTAGACGACTGCGACAGCGACGTTGCCGTTGTATGCCGACAGCTCGCGTACTGTGCCGGTCGTGCAGCTTTCCGCGAACATCTCGAGTTCGGCGCAGAACATATCGCTCGGCGGCAACTTGATGTCCTCGCGCTTGCCGTAGCCGTTCTTGCCGCGCTGGATATAGAGCGTCGACGTCGTGTGCAACTTATCCGGTGTGTCCCAGGTGCCGAAATCGATTTCATAATGCATGAGCCCTTTGGAGCCGAACACGCGCACGGCGAAGACGCCGGGCGCGGTCCAGCATGAGCCGACGTAGCCGATCTTGCCGTCGGCGAATTTCATCAGGGTCATCGATTGATCATCGACCTCAGCGCCCACCGGCGAGAGTTTGGATGCCATGGACGTGACCTCGCTGATCTCGCCGCCCAGATAATGCAGCACGTCGAACTGGTGGATCGCGAGCTGCGACAGCGGGCCGCCGGGCGCGCGGTCCTTGTACCAGCGCCAGGTCTGCGGCGTCAGCTCGAGCGCGCGCTCGTTCGAGAAATTCGCCTCGAAGAATGCGACGCGCCCGAGCTCGCCGGCGTCGATTTTTTCCTTGATCATGCGGATGCCTGCCATCAGGCGCGCGCTGTGGCCGACTGTCACGCTGACGCCGTATTTTTTTTCCAGCGCGGCGATACGCAGCCCGTCAACGAGCGTGTTGGCGATCGGCTTTTCCGTATACACATGCTTGCCGGCTTTGGCCACCATCTCAGCCATCGGCAGATGCTGCTCGTTGGGCACCGTGAGGATGACGCCTTTGATTTCCGGGTCCGCCAGCAGGGTGGGCATATCGGGGGCGGCAGGAATCCCCGTTTCTTTCTCAAATGCAGCGCGTTTTTCCGCCGAGCGGCTGAAGCCGGCAACTATCTTGATCTTGTCCGATTTGACCGCGGCGCGCGTCAGCACGCCCGCCCAGCGGCCGAGGCCGACGATGCCGACTTTTACGGGTGTGGGATTCACTTTCGAGGGGTCCTGTTAAGTAATTGCGTGCATTGAAAACGGCGGTCTATTCTATTCGAGCCTAACGCCCGCGTCCTTGACTGCTTTGCCGAAGCGCACATACTCGTCGCGAATATGCTGTGCGAACTGCGCCGGCGTGTCGCCGAAAGTTTCGGCGCCCTGCGCGGCGAACTGCTCTTTCAAATCGTTCGCAGCGAGTGCAGTTGCGATCGCTGCGTGAAGCTTCGCGACAATTGTGGCCGGCATGCCCTTGGGTCCCATGATGCCGTTCCAGCCGCTGGAGTTGTAGCCGGGCAGCCCTGATTCGGCCACCGTGGCAATGTCCGGCGCGACCGGCGAGCGCTGCATACCGCCGACTGCGAGCGCGCGCAAACGTCCTGCTTTTACCTGCGGTAGCGGGCCGGCGATCGGCGTGAACACCCATTGTGCTTCGCCGGCGACCACCGCCGCGACCGAAGGTCCGCCGCCTTTGTACGGGATGTGCACGGAATTGATGCCGGCGAGCGTGGTGAACATGACGCCGGCGAGATGACTCGTCGAGCCAGCGCCCGCCGAGGCCATATTGAGTTGTCCGGGCTTGCTGCGGGCATAGTCGATGAATTCGCGCACCGACTTTACCGGCAGAGCCGGATGCACCGCCAGCAGATTTTGCGTGATGACAAACAGCGAGATCGGCGTGAAGTCCTTGTTTACGTCGTAGCCGAGCCGGGGATAGAGATGCGGCGCGATCGAGTGCGTCGCGCTCGAAGCGGCGACCAGCGTGTAGCCGTCGGGTGCTGCACGCGCGGCAGTCTCCACGCCTATCGTACCGCCGGCGCCCGCGCGGTTGTCGATAACGACCTGCTGCCCCAGCAGGTCGCCGAGTTTGGCCGCGAGCAGGCGGCTGAGTATGTCGTTCGAGCTGCCCGGCGCATTCGGCATGATGAGGCGTATGGGCTTGTCGGGCCAGACATGAGCTGCATCCTGCGCACCCGCCGTCGCTGCAGTGACTGCCGCGCACGCGGCAAAAATTACAAATGCTTTCATTGATCTCCTGGAAATCCGGCCGCGCGCGCGCTGCGTGCGCGCCACTGGCCGCGCATTATGCCGCAAGCGAGCGACCAACTGAAAGCGGTGGGAACGGAATGCGACCGTCGCTACTCTGTTTAGCATGCTATGACGGTGGCGCGAAGCATGGGGGCCGATGTCGTAGTAGCGGTAGACATCTCATGGCGCGGCAGCAGCGAAGCGGCGACCGCGGACATCGCGATTCGTCCGGATACACCGCGCACGCGAGCGCTGAATTTTTTGGACAAGGTTGCGGCCATCGCGGCCGGCGAGGCGGCGACGCGCGAGGCAATTCCGGCTTTGCTCGCGCGCATCGCGGTCGTCGACATCGAAAAGCGCGCCGGCAAAGTGGCAGTAGCCCGCTAAGCCCCTGGTTTTTGGCGCGCCTGATATTGCATAAGCGCGTCCGCGGCTATCTCGCGCTGCTCGGATATCCTGCGTTCGAGCGCAGGATTGTTCGTCGCCAGATAGTCGGCCACGGCGCGCATGCCGTCACGCCGCGCCGTCGCATAGCGCAGCAACAGCTCATAGTCCTGGCGCGCCGGCGCTTTGGCATCGAGATCGAGTGCTGCAAGGCGTGCCACCGCTGCTTCCCATCCGGGCAGGATGCTGGTTTGCAGTCGCGCGAGCGCCGCGGAGGAATCGATTTTCTTTGCGCGCGACTGGCTGGCGATTTCCATGAAGGCGGCCTGCAGGCGTTTCTCCTCGGCGCTGAAAGCGTTGATTTCCGTTTGCAGCGCGCGCGCCTGGCGATAGACGCGCGAAGTATCCGGCGCATACAGGGCCAAGGTGGGCAGCGTAACTGAAGTCATGAGTACGGCGAGCACGAAGCGCCGCACACTGCCCTGATTGCGTTGCGGCGGCGACAGCGGCCGCGCGAGTATCAGTCCCATGATGAATCCGCCGGCAAGTCCGCCTAGGTGAGCGGCATTGTCGATGCCGTTCTGGACGAATCCAAAAAACAACGCGTACACGACAAAACTCGAAGTGCTCATCCGCAGGTGGTTCAGCGTCTGGGGCGGAATGGAGCCGCGTTGCGATGTCACATACGCAAGCAAGCCGCCATACACGCCGAACACCGCGCCCGACGCGCCGCCGCTGATCACGTTCTGGTTCCACAGCAGGCTGGCGCTGCTCCCGGCAACGCCCGCGAATAAATAAAGCGCGGCGAATGGTCCGTTGCCGTACAAACGCTCGGTTAGCCGGCCACTGTCCCACAACGCCCACATGTTGAAAGCGAGATGCACAATGCCGAAATGGATGAACGTGCACGTAAACAGCCGCCACCACTCGCCGCCGGTGGTAAGCGGCCCGAAATTTGCGCCGAACCGCAAGTATTCTTCGGCGCGCCCGCCGAGTATCTTGATGCCGAGCGCTGCCATCACGGCGAATACGGCGACGTTTGCCGCGACCAGCAGCGGTGTCACATAGGCGTGCGGCGTCGCTGCGAGGAGGTGCTGATCGAAATCGCGCTCGTCTGGCGTGGGAGCAGTGACAGACAAATCGTTCATGCGCGCCATTATGCCCGAGGCGATTGCTTGATTCTTATGACTTGACCTACGCCTTGGTTACCCTCGAAATGCAATTCGGCAGTAAGAATCGCTATTCAGGCCTGAACACCCAGATTGCAGCCGATTCTGCTCCAGCCGCTCTCACGGCGAGAAACAGGCGGTCCAGTTCCGGCACCCATAGTGATGTTCGAGACCCCGCCGCGCTGTTGACGTGCCCGGTCCTGGCGTAGCCCGTCGCGCTCACCGTGTACACGTCGACGAAGCCTTCGCCGCAGCTTACGTAAACGCGGCGCCGTTTGGCATCGACGAATACATCGTCCGCGTCGCCGCAAATATCGACGCTGGCCTGCGCCGATCCGTCGCGCATTGCAAATGCAGTCAACCGTGCCGGATTGCGGAAGACACTGAGCACCCGCTGGTTCTCGTGGTCGATCGCCATCGGAAAATTCGAGCGCGCATCGCGCATTGGGAAAGTCCTCGCCACCTTGCCGAGCGCAAGATCGACCACCGCAATTTGCCGCGCAGCCGGCACGTTGACGAAAATATTAGCGCCGGTGCCATCGAGCTGAAAACCCTCCGGGTGTGCATCGAGCCGAACATCGCCGGTTTTACTGCGCTTTGCCGGATCGATGATCGCAACTGCGCCCTTGCCATAACCGACGTAGAGTTTGTTGGCTCGTGCGTCGATGCGGATGTTGTCTGCGTCGTCGCCGAGATCTATGCGCCCGGCAGGCGCGAGATCGGCGCCCTGGAATAATCGCACCGAACCGTCACCCGCATTTGCAACGTAAAGCGTGTCAGTCGAGGCGACGTAGCCAAGTCCCTGGGGTTCTTTTAACGCGGGAATCCTGCGCAGGAGCTTCCGTTCTTTGAGGTCGACCACGCCAACGCTGTCGTTGCCGAGTTCGGCGACGAACAGTCGCTGGCGGGCCAGATCGATGGCGAGATGGTCGATCCGGCCGCTCACGTTGCCGAGCGCGATCTTGACCTCCAGCACGAGCGGTGATGGCTCGGCGGCCAGGACCGCCGAGCACATCGCAAAACCCGCGCCAGCAAGCAACAGGGTTGCCGCAGATTTCATCGTAATCACGCGGTGTTGAAGTCAGTCCAGTTTTTCGCTGACCTTTTTTGTTTTCGCGCCGCTCATAAGGGTGACCTCGGCCACCGGATGACCCGACTTGAGCTTCGGCATGGCGCTTACCGCGCTAAATCCGCTATTCGCCTTGACCGCATTTTGCACGCCTTCTTCGAGAGACAATTTCGCTTTCGCCATGGCCTTGGTCTGTGCCTTGGCATTTTTCAGATCGCCGGCGTCGGTGATGATCTCGGCCTTCTTAACGCTGCCGCCTTTGTGGTCGACGATAACCTCCGAAAACTTGTCGCCTTTCATCGTATATACCGATAGCTGAAGGGCGCCGTGTTCCATTTCGAATTTTGCGGAAATCGGCTTGCCTTCGGCTGCGCTGGCTTTGAGGCCCTGATCGAGCGACACAGTGGCTTCGGGAAGCGCTTTGGCGAGCGCACCGGGTTTTTCCTTCTCCGCCGCTACCGACGGCAGCGTGACGGCAACGCAAAAGCCAGCAACTACCGCAGCGAAAATAAATTTGTTGTTCATCATCGAATCTCCATTGTTGTATTGCATTGTGAACCGTCAAGCCTGCTGAGACGGCGAACTCCTCGTGCTTCCCGCGCCGGGCAATAATTGTCCGCCCGCCGTGATAGATGGGTTTGTTCTGGGGCATTCCAGCAGCTCATTTCAGAGAAAGACCCCATGTGAATCCAACCCGGATTTCATTGATATGCCGTTCGCCTGCAGACGCAGTGCGTATCCCTACGTCAAACGAAAGCTGTTCTTTGCTGCGCCATATCATTCCGATCAAACGGGATATCGTGCGCGGACTACCTGAAGCCTGTTCGGTGAATAGTTCCATCACGGGCCGTACTTGCCATTCATGCGGGCCTTCGATGTGCTCGACCTCCGGAATCTTGTCGCCTGACTTGGTGCGTGCCACGGCGACAACACATTTACGGCGGAAGTACGCTCGAGCAGTAGTTTCATGACATCCATAAGCATCTCCGAACGCATATCTGCCGCCCTGAAACAGGACTTTCCTCAAGCCGCATCGATCGCGATCTGTTGGCCCGGCCGTGTTTGCTTTACGGTTTGTGTCCTGGCAAGTGTCGCCGCGGCTAGCGGAGCCAGTGCGGAATCGGGAAACGGCGACACGCTGCTTATGTTGATTTCGCACAGCACAAACGTGTCTTCGCCAGCCGCGTTTTTCGGCCCGAACATGAAGTCGCAATCCCACAATATCGGCAGCTCAACGGCGTCGATGTCGAGAACCTTTTGCATTGCAGGCACCCATTCCTCTTCCAGTTGACGCTTGAGCGCCTGGAACTCGGGCATGGAGGCAGGATAGTAGCCGCGCTTCGTCGGCAGGGGCGCGGCTTCCGGCGGTGCCCCGGGAGGCGCGGGACAAAGCGCAATGACGGCCTGATGCCCGAACCCCGCCACCTTGCCGTGCACGAGGTAGCAGCGCACCATGCCTTCGGGCAAACGCGGTTGGTATTCCTGGTCGATCATCCTGCCGTCGCCGGCGAAATACGGCTCGCAGCGCGCGAGAAATTCGTCCAGCAGCATTTCCTCTTCGACGCTTCCGCGTTTGGCATGCCGTGCGCGCACGCGGCTCTTGCCGGGCAATGGTATTGCATCATCGCGCACGAGCTCGACTTTCCAGATGCCATTGCCGCTGCTGCCGCGATGTTGCTTGAGCACTCGAATCTCGCCGGCAAGCAGGCGGGCGGAAAGCTCCCGGCGCATCTGATCCATGGTGCGGTACAGATGTGTGTCGCATCCCCAGCCGATATCGCGTGTTTGATACAGGACTTCCTTGGTGCCAAGCTTGAGAATGACGTCAGGATGTGCGCTTACAAATACGCCGGATGCCGAAACTTCGCGCAGCATCGCATCAAGCATGGCCCGGTCGCGGCCGCCTTCGTCTGGATTGAACCAGACGAGCACGCCGTCGACATGCGAGATCTGGTTGCGTACTTCCGCGCAATGATCGTCGTCATAGAGGGCGGGCTCGACATGCATGCCCTGCGCGCTCAGCGCCGCGTACACTTTCGCAAAGCGGCTGTCTTGTGGCGATTGTGCGTCGCGCTCGCGAGGGGAGAGGATGGCGACCCTGGGACGTGAATCGGAAGTCATGACATTACGGGTGTATTAACGGATAGACAACGAGCCCGACCAACGCAGCCGCGGCAACGATCGCCGGTTCTGGAATTTTCTTGAATTTCCACAGCAACGCTACTGTCGTAACCGCCAGCAGGACGGTCGGAATATCCGTGATCGAGCGCTTGCCGAGTACGATTACCGCGCCGGTGATGGTGCCGATGGCCGCTGCAGTGACTCCATCGACGAAGGCGACTACGCCGGGATGTTTGCCGTATTTCTTGAAGTAGGGCGCGGGCAGGATGGTGAAGAAATAACATGGCAGGAATGTCGCGAGCGCGGCAACCAGCGCGCCGGGAAATCCCGCGACCAGATAACCGATGAATCCCACGGTTATGACCACCGGACCGGGCGTAATCATCGCCACCGCCACTGCGTCGACAAACTGGCGTTCTGTCAGCCAATGGTGCTCATTGACCACACCGCCATACAGGAACGGCACGATTGCAAGACCGCTGCCGAAAACAAATGCGCCGGCTTCGGCGAAAAATATCCCTATCTGCCATAGCACGGTCCAGTCTGCGGCGGCAGCAACCGGCACAGCGTTGGGCAATTGCGCGGCGAATGCGATCATTCCCGGCGTACTTCCGCCACCGAATAATTTTTTGGGTGGAGCTCTTACAATCCAGACCAGCAATCCCGCGGCGAGAAACAGCGTAACGAATTCGGATTCAGTGATAACAGTTATTGCCGCCGCCAGGAGATAAATTGCCCACAGCAGTTTATCCTTGCCTATGCTCTTCGTCGCGAGCTTGTAAGCGCTGATCGCAATAATGCCGATCACGCATGCACCGACGCCGTAAAAAACAGCCTGCATCCACGGCAGCCCGCCGTAAGCGGTGTACGCAGCGCCGATCGCCACCACCATGAGAAACGACGGGATCACGAACGCGACACCGGCCGCAGCGGCGCCGGCATTCCGGTAATGCACGTAGCCGAGATAAATCATCAATTGCGCAGCGAGCGGGCCCGGCATGAGCTGGGCCAGCGCGAGTCCTTCCTTGTAGTCGGACTCCGAAATCCACTTGCGGTCTTCCACCAGGTCGCGATGCATGTAGTTGACGAGCGCGGCGGGGCCGCCGAACCCGGTCGTGCCCAGTCGGAATGCATACTTGACGAGCTGCCAGAGCGAATACGCCGGTGCGGACGCCTCCCCGCTGCCCGAAATTTTTTCTGTTTGCATGATTTTTATTTTTTGCCCTGATTAGAAATTGCCGTAAGAGAAATCGTCGAATGACGTAACACTGTCGGCCTTCGTCCATACGCCGACCGCGCCCGATCCCGCAATGTGCTTGTCGTCGACGGCTATGTACTGCTTGCCGTCCAGCATGACTTCAATTCTATCGCCGAGAAAATTGACCCTCAACGTATGCCAGACGTTGCCCGGCACGGGCGCGTCGACGTACTTGATTGTTTTGCGGCTGCCGCCCTCGGTGTAGTAAAGCGATACGTTGTTTTCCAGGGCGTTCGCGCGCGCGATGTAATAGTTATCGCCATCTTTCCAGCGCCACATCACGCCCCCCGCCTGGTCTTCCCGGCCGGACAGCGGTTTGAATTTTACCTCGACGAATCCGTCCTTCATGGCAACGCCGTCCTTGACGCACCAGGGGAACGTTCCCTTGCCCGATTGCTTCAACACGTTCGGTTTGCTCGGCGCGCCCACGTCTGGTTCCACCGTCCACTTGGGCGTGCCGCGGCCAGTCACGCCGCATTTCCAACCGGCGGGCAGGGCGCCCGCCTTGTCGTTGTCGAAATTGATGGTTTCTGCCATGGCGGCTCCCGTCAGTAAAGTTAGTGCGGCGATAATCGCGAGCGGTCGCATAGTGAACTCCAGGACTTGGTCATCCACTATACGTTCTGTTTCACCGGCGCTCCAATCGCGCGCCACGCCGAGTGGCCGCCTTTCATGAAGCTTGCGTCAAAGCCAGCGTCGCGCAGCGCGATCGCGGTCTTGCACCCGATGTGAAATCCGTAGGCGCAGAATGTGACGACCGGCTCCGACTTCGAGAGCTCGCCCATCCAGTCCTGCACGCGCTCGGGATCGCGCCACGTCGCGCCTTCGATGATGTCCTGCTGGCGCGAGACGAAATGCCGCGGGCGCGCATCGATGAACTGCACCGACTTGCCGGCGTCGAGCATCGCTTTCACTTCCTCGACGCTGACTGCCGGCAGATCACCGAACTCCGGCTGCTCGAGTGGACGCGGCGGCGCGATCTTCGTCGCATCCTCATAGCGTTCCTCGATCGACTTCCAGTCGAGGTTGCGCATGAACGTGTCGACGTACGCTTTGGCGTTCGCGCCGTAATCGATATGGTAGGAATGCTCGTACATATCGAGTGCGAGTATCGGTACGCCGCCCGCGACGGCCAGCGAGTGCTCAGATGCGTACTGATTGATGAGGCGGTGGTCGCGCGGTATATACGTGAGAAGCACCCAGCCCGAGCCGCCGGCCAGCGCGTTGCCCATCGCGACGAATTCGCTCTTCCAGCGGACGACCGAGCCGAAATCGCGCGTCAGCGCTTCCGCCATCAGCGCGGGCGGCTTGCCGCCTTCGCCGCCCATGCTCGCGAAATAGAGCTCGTGCAGCAGCGTCGAATTCAGCGTGGTCAGTTCGTCGCGCTTGAGCCCGGCCAGCACATAGCCCGGCGTTTTATCGAAATCCAGCGTCTCGAGCTTTTCCGTGATTGCGTTGAGTTTCCGCAATGCGCCGCCGTAGTGGTTTTCGTAGTGGCTTTCGATCAGCTTGAACGAAAGGGCGTTTAGTGTCCAGGGACGGCAGTGGATCGGAGTGAGCTGGTAGCGCATGATGAATCTCCTTGTGAGTAAGTTACTAAAAATAAGGGCTCTTCAGGAAATCGAGTGGGTAAAAAGAGCATTAAAAACGCCTGAAAGCCTTATGAACACTGGCTTGCAGGGGTTTCGTAAGGGCTTTGAAATGGGCATCATGTGTGGATGGCCAATTCAACGAAGCGACA
>JANYDM010000146.1 GCA_025363575.1 Betaproteobacteria bacterium
TCGACGGTGGAGATGATCAGCCAGAAAATCCACCCGGTCGACCGCGACCGCAAGCGCGAGATGTTGTCGCATCTCATCAAAACGAACAACTGGCACCAGGTGCTGGTGTTCCTGCGCACCAAGCACGGCGCCGACCGGCTGGTGAAGCAGTTGATCGACGACGGCATCACCGCGCTCGCGATCCACGGCAACAAGAGCCAGGGAGCGCGCACGCGCGCGCTGGCCGAAGTCAAGACGGGCGATCTGGCGGTGCTGTGCGCCACCGACATCGCCGCGCGCGGCATCGACATCGACCAGTTGCCGCACGTGGTCAACTACGATCTGCCCAACATCCCCGAAGACTATGTGCACCGCATCGGCCGCACCGGCCGCGCAGGCTCGACCGGCGAAGCGATCTCGCTCGTCTGCGTCGACGAGCACGAGTTCCTGCGCGACATCGAGAAGTTGATTAAGCGCGACATCGTGCAGGAAGTGATTCCCGGTTTCGAGCCCGATCGCAACGCGAAGGCAGAACCGATACTGCAGCGGCAGGGGAGGGGGCAGAGACAGGGTCAGCAGCGTGGACAACACAGCGGCCAGCAACGCGGTCAACAAAGAAACGGCGGCGGCGGTGGGCAGGGCCAACCGCGCGGCAAGTCGGGAGGCGGTGGTCACAACCAGGGCCGCGGCGCACAAAAGTCTCCGCAGGCGCGGCCGCGGCATCCCGATGATTCAAGCGGCAAGCCGCAGCATGGCCGGCCGAATCAACAAGCCGCGCCGGCGCACCATGCCAAGCCTGCGCCTGCAGCCAAGAGCGGGCCACACGGGCAAGCAGCACCCGGAGGCGCTGCGAAGAAAAAGTCTTCGTTCGTTTTCCGGTCGGGCGGGCGGTTTCGTTAGTTGGTTTTTTCCGGGTGGCAGACCCGGGGCTGTATTTATTTTGGGCCTGTCATTCCCGCAAGTGCGGGAATGACAGGAAAGGCTAGTTCGATTCCTTGATCATGCGATTGCCCGCCGATTGAACCGGACGCGCGTTCATCGGATAGAGGCGCGAGAAGATCTCGAGCTGCTCGGCGGACGCCTGCAGCGGCTGCTTCATGACGATCCACAACACGTCTTCTGTGCATGGCGGCGTCGTCAGCGAGCCCATGTAGGTGAAATACGTTTTCTTCTCGGGCAGCATGAGGTTCATATCGAGAGGGGTGGCCGCGGTGACTTCTTCGCCTTTTTCGAGCGGCAGATTGTTGAGCACGGCCTGGATCGCCGGTTGGCGCGCGCCCGCGTCGACCAGCACGGCGACGACCGCCAGCCGGCCTTCGCTGTCCTTGTGCACGAGGTGCACGACCATCTCGAACTGCTTGCCGTCGACGACTTCTTCCGACGGCCGGTGAAAGTGAAACTGCACGAGCTTGAAGCGCCGCCCCATCACGCGCATTGAGTTCCAGCCGCCCACATTCGCTTGTATCGCATGTCCGTTGTCGACGACCTTGAAGCTGCCAGGCCGGTATTCGAAGACGACCGGGTCGAGATCGACCTTCATGCCGTCGCGGATATCGATCGGCGACTGGCGCTCCCCGCTGCCGCACTTGGCGAATTCAGGCGCCAGCTTGGCCCACATGCGCGGGCCGGTTTTCTCGCCTTCATACGACCAGTGCAATTCACGCGGCGCGGCTACTGCGGGGGGCTCGGGCGCCTTGACGGCGGATTTGGCTGCGGCGGCTACGCGCGGCGGCGCCGGTTTTTTTGGCTTGCCGCGCACGTACAACACCGGCGCAGTCGCCACTGCCTTTTCTTCGATGATCAGCGCCGGCTTCGCGGCGGATGCGGGTAAGGCGGGTCTGGCCGCAGGCTCGGTTGCGGCAGCGGCGGCAGCGGCCGGGGTCAGTGCGGTCTTGCGCTCGTCGGCAACATTCGCGACGACCGTTTTGCTAAGGGGGCCGGCGGCAGAGGCCGCGGTCTTGGCTGCTGCCGGCGCGGATTTGGCGGCCTCGGCCGGCGCGTTGCGCTCTTCGGCGCTCGCGCAGAACGGCAACATGAGTGCCAGTATCAGGGTGACGATCTGACTGCGCGTGCAATGCCTCATGGGCCGGTCCTTAAATTTCGATAGGGGTTACCTTCCTATATCGGATCGGGGGCGTAAAAACTTTAGGCGGCTTGGAGGGTGGCGCGGCCAGACTTCTGCCGCTTCTGTGTACCGCATGAGCCCGAGCGCCTTGCAGACTTTCATTATGGTCTCGAAGCTCGGGTTGCCGTCCGGCGACAATGCCTTATACAAGCCTTCGCGCGTGAGCCCGGTTTCGCGCGCGAGATTCATCATGCCACGCGCGCGGGCAATATCGCCAAGCGCTGCCACGACAATGGGCGCGTCGCCGTCCGACTCATCGATAGCAGCTTGCAGGTACAGCGCGCAGTCTTGCTCGGCTTTCAGATAGGCAGCCGCATCGTAAGTACGCGTATAAAGCTTCGGCTTACTTTTTTTCCTGGCCATCGCAATGTTCAAAGTTCGAACCGGCGGTTCGGCAAAAGGCCTACGCGGTCAATTGTTTGACCAGCTGATCCACATATTTCAACGTCACCTCGCGCATCTCGTCCGGCTTGAGATTGCTGACCGGGTGCGGCAGCTCGATGTACGGATGGCCTTCCATGCCTTTTGCGCGGAACTGGAACACCGCGGCATTGGTGAAAGCGCTCGTGATGATCGTCGTGGCGGGGATGCCCAGCTTTTCGAACTCTATGGTGTCGTGCACACTGCACAACGTGCAGGACCCTCACCCGCCGACGGCGGCGATCGCCACCTGCACTTCCTTCGCCATCTCGTTGATGATCTCTGCCGCCGCAGGCTTGGAGTAATGTTCCTTGCGGCGGATGATGACGTTCGCGACCCCGAAGCGCTCTTTCAGCGCGGCTGCAACAGTCGCCAATATGAGGTCGCCCTGTTCCTTGGTGTTATCGAGCAGCCCGACGGTTTTGCCGGCGAGGTCCATCGGCCGCGGCGCCAGCGCGATGCGCGCCTTGCCGCCGCCGGCGGTCGGGTCGATGAATGGAAGATCGTTTGCCATTAACACTCCTTCGCTAATTCAGTTTTGTTTCGCCGCCGGTAAACGCAGATGAAAATCAAACAGAGGATCGATATTGGCTAACGTGGCTTCGCGGTTCGTTACCACTCTTGTTTTGCTCCTGTCGGCGTTCATCTGCGTTCATCTGCGTTCATCGGCGGTTCCCATGTTTCAGATTTTATATTCGCCGTGAACCGCGCGGCTGCCACCGCTCCAGCCGTGGCAGATCGCAGTGCACGGGCCCCAGCCGCCGGCGACGATGAGCTGCAAGTCCTGCGGGTCTTTGATCGCAGGGATGAAGCAATCGTCGTCGTCGGGATCGACCTTGATCGGGAACTGCAGCGCCCGCTCGCGCCGCCAGTTGCCGCCGCCTTTGAGGTCACGTACCTTGCGACCGGCCATCTCGCACAATTTGCGGTGCACGTCGGCACGCGTGAGACCGCCGTTCGCGCAGATGGCCGCGTGCTGCGGCCCCATCGCGACGAGCATGTCGGAGCGCGCGTGCATGTTCCACGAACCCATGCCGGTCATGCCGTCGGCGATGCCGGTCAGGAGGCGCCGCGGCTCCTGGCTCACGTCGTCGAAGCATAGCTTGGGGCTTTCCACCATCGCGCAGGTGATCACGTTGGCATCCGCGGCATAGCCTTTCGATTGCGCCAGACTCTCCCACGGCGAGCGCTCGATGTTTTCCGTAATGCATGCCGTGTAACGCATGGGCGTGGCGAAGATCGTCGCCGATGCGATGCCTGCGATGCCCCCGCCGAGATTCATCATCATGAGGCGGATCGCGCGGCCGATGCTCGCATTCGCGCGAAAGCCTGGCCCGAAGCAGCCGTTGCCGCCGTGGATGCCGATCTTTTGCGAGTACGGCCCGTGCACTATCATCAGGGGAGCGACGCCATGCATCGTGCCCTGCACGCCGTTCATGTTGAATTCCTCGCGCAACATCAGCGGCAGCGCGCCGAGGACCACCGGCAGATATTCGGGCTTGCAGCCCGCCATCAGCGCGTGGATCGCGACCGTGCGCACGGTCGCCGGCTCCTGCATCGGTGGAATTCGTCCAATCAATTCGTCCGGATCGCGCTTCGTCGCCTTCAGCATGCGCGCGACGCGCGCCTCCGTCGGTGTCACGACCGGCAGGCCGTCCGACCATTGCTTGTCGAGGAAAAATTCGAATTCGTCGATTGCTTCGCTCACTCGCGTTGCTCCGTTCTGCTGGTGATGAGTGATGGGTGAGATGCGTTTACCCATTACTCATTGCCCATTCCCCATCACTGTATCTCGTACTTTCCATGCACCGCCCGGCTGCCGCCGCCCCAACCGTGGCACACGGCGGTGAGCGGGCCCCAGCCGCCGGCGACGATCAGGTGCAGGTCGCGCGGGTCTTTGATCACCGGCACCATTGCGTTGTCGTCGTCGGGATCGACATCGATCTTGAGCGCTCGCTCGCGCCGCCAGTTGCCGCCGCGTTTCAGGTCGCCGACCTTGCGCTGCGCGAACTCGATCAATCTCTTGTGCACGTCGGCGTGGCTCAGCCCCGCACGCGAACAGATCGTCGCCTGCTCGGGGCCCATCGCCACCACCATATCGGAGCGCACGTGCATATTCCAGGAGCTCATCGCGGTCATCGAATCGGCGATGCCGGTCAAGAGGCGTTCCGGCTCCTGGCTCACGTCGTCGTAGCAGAGCCGCGGGCTTTCGACCATCGCGCACGTGATCACATTATCGTCCGCCGAATAGCCGCGCGACATCGCCAGCGTTGCCCACGGGCTGCGCTCGATGTTCTCCGTCAGGCAGGCGGTATAACGCAACGGCGTCGAGAACACGGTGGCGGAGCCCACGCCCGGAATGCCGCCACCGAGATTCAGCAGCATCAGGCGGATTGCGCGGCCGATGGACGCGTTGGCGCGGAAACCCGGGCCGAAGCAGCCGTTGCCGCCATGCAGCCCGATCTTTTGAGCGTAAGGCCCGTTCACTATCATCAGGGGTGCTACGCCGTGCATCGTGCCCTGCACGCCGTTGAGGTTGAATTCTTCGCGCAGCATCTGCGTGATGCCGCCGAGCACGACGGGCAGATATTCCGGCTTGCAGCCCGCCATCAGCGCGTGGATCGCAACCGTGCGTACGGTCGCCGGCTCCATCGCCGGCGGTATCAAGCCGACGACTTCGGCGGGATCGCGCCGCGTCGCTGTCAGCATGCGCGCGACGCGCGCCTCGGTCGGCGTGACGACCGGCAGGCCGTCCGACCAGTGCTTGTCGAGGAAGAACTCGAATTCGTCTACGGCTTCTGACACTCGCTTTGCTCCTGAAAAACTTCCTCCCCTTATCCCTCAAGGGGATTTGCTTCACGGCAAGAGAGGAAGTATTTCTTCTCAATCCGCCTTGATATTCGCCGTCTTGATCACCTTGCCCCATTTGTCTTTCTCGGCCTTGATGAACGCGCTGAATTCTTCCGGCGAGTTGGCGAGCGGCTGGGTGCCGAGCGCGATGTAGAGCTGCGCGATTTTTGGATTGGTAATTGCATGCGCGATTTCCTTGTTCAGGCGCTCGACGATTTCCCTCGATGCGCCGGCGGGCAGCAGCAGGCCGTACCACTGCGTGACGTCGTAGCCCGGCATCAATTCGTTCATCGCCGGCAGGTTATCAAGCGAGCGCCTGGGGCCCGTGGTGGCGAGCATGCGCAGCTTGCCCGAGTGAGCGTGCGGCACGACCGACGGGCCGGTGCCGAACATCATGGTGGTTTCTCCCGACATCACCGCGATGGCGGCGGGCCCGTTGCCTTTGTAAGGAATGTGCACCGTCTTCACGTGGCCGAGCAGGTTCAGCAGCTCACCCGCGAGATGCGGCGCGCCGAGACTGCCGCTCGATGCAAATGTCAGCTTGTCGGGATTGGCCTTCGCGAGCGCGAGCAGTTCCTTCACCGATCTCGCCGGCAGCGAAGGATGCACGGTCAGCACGTAATCCGACAGTGCGATAAGGCTGATCGGGCTGAAATCGCGGATCGGATCGTACGGCAGTTTCGACGACGACGCGGGCAGGATAGCGAGGGGCGCTACGTTGCCGAGTACTATCGTGTAGCCGTCGGGCGCGGATTTCGCCGCGAGCTCGGTGCCGATGAGCCCGCTCGCGCCGCCGCGCGTGTCGACGACGACCTGCTGGCCCATCTGATCGCCGAGCGCCTGCGCAATAATGCGCGCCGCGGCGTCGGTGCCGCCGCCGGGTGGATACGGCGAGATCAGCTTGATCGGCTTGTTCGGGTAGCCCTGCGCGGCCGCGCCGCCTGCGGCCAGCGCTGCCGCAGCAACGGCGAACAATGTGCGTCCTACGTTCATGCGTCCTCCGTGGGAATTCATTTGTTTTGCGCTAATCGGGGGAGTGGGTTACAGTCCGGCCCGCCATACCACTTATCCTGGTCATCCAGACGGGCGCCACGAGTTTCAACCCCACAGCGCCCGCTGCTTCTCCCGAGTTCGTCATCTTATCGCAGCGGCACCGCGCGCGCATTCGCGCCGGATTGCCATTGTGCCGGTCACGCCTGTGGTCGTCTTCTCTCCCGGTTGCCAGTGGCGGGCCGCCGTTCATCCATCGAACGAAGGAAACAACATGCAACAGCAACTCGCGGCAACCCAAGTCATGACGGATCTCACGTGCTGGAAATGCGGCGAAGAAGCGCTGAAGGAAAAACTCGAAGCGGTCGACACCAACGCGTTTCGCCGCGTCACAACGGAGTCGTCCGCCCTGATGCAGTCCGAGTGCACGAAATGCGGCGCCCAGTCGGTAAACAAGACGCAGGCGCGCCACAACAAGACGCTCGGCCGCAAAAATCGCAAGGCGATCATCAAGGAACAGAACCGCAAGTCGGGTTAGGAAAAATATTCCCTCCCCCTTGACGGGGGAGGGCCAGGGTGGGGGTCACAAGGCCGCGATCCTGGCCGCCCGCACCCTGATCGAGAAGGACCCGTCCTACACCCGCGCGACCTCGCGCCTG
>JANYDM010000151.1 GCA_025363575.1 Betaproteobacteria bacterium
GTCATGGGCCGCCTGACCGGCTACAGCGCCGCCGACCTGGCGGGCTATGCATTCTGCGTGACGCTGGTGGCGATCGCGGTGCGCTTCCTCTGGGTGTACCCCGCGACCTTCGTGCCGCGCTGGCTGAGCGCGCGCCTGCGCGCCGCGGAGGACGCGCCGAAGTATGGCGAGGCCTTCATCATGAGCTGGTGCGGCATGCGCGGCATCGTGTCGCTGGCCGCCGCACTGGCCCTGCCGAGTTCGCTGGCGAGCGGGCAGCCGTTTCCGCAGCGCGACCTGATTATTTTTCTGACGTTCATTGTGATTGCAGTGACGCTTGTGGTGCAGGGCCTGAGCCTGCCGCTATTGATCCGCCGCCTGCGGGTCGGCGCCGACTGGAGCCTGCACGACGAGCATCAGGTCGCGCGCTCGGCGCTCGGAGCAGCCGCGCTGGCGGCCATTGATACCCTGGCGCAACGCGAGCACGTAGCGCCGGAGCTGGTTGCGCGTGTGCGTGCCGAATTCGCGGAAAAGATCGAGCGCGCCTTCGCCGATCATCCGGTGGCCGAACGCGACAGCGATCTCGCGCGGCGGCTGCGCCAGGCCGCGATAGGGGCCGAGCGCAAGGAGCTGATCCGCATCTGGCGCGAGAACCAGATCAGCGACGACATCCTGCACCATATCGAGGAAGACCTCGATTACCAGGAGTCGCATATTTAGAAGGTATCTCAAGATCAACTGAGGCCGTTCGTGCTGAGGTATCGAAGCATGAATGGCCGACATTCCCCGAGTCGCAGCACCTTTTCGTTCTTCATCAGGGCGAATGGATGTTCGGGGATGACAGCTAGGGTGCGGCGGTGCGCCGCAATGCTACTCGCCTTTGATGCCCGCAAAACGAATGATGGCGCCCAGCCGTTTCGTGTCCTGCTGGATAAATTTCGCGAGTTCTTCCGGCGTGCTGCTGCGCGGCTCCGCGCCCTGGCTCGACAGGCGTTGCGCCACGTCCGGCAGCGCCAGCACGGCCGCCAGCCGCGCGTTGATTTTGTCGATGATGGCGCGCGGCGTTCTGGCCGGTGCAACGATGCTGTACCAAGTGACGTACTCATAGCCGGGAACGCCGGCTACGGCGACGGACGGTATTTCGGGCAGCGCGCTCGAACGCTGCAGGCCGCCGACCGCCAGCGCCCGCAAACGGCCGCTTTTCACATGCGGCAGCAGCGGCGGCATCGGATTGAACATCAGCTGCACGTGGCCGCCGACGAGGTCGGTGACCGCCGGCGCCGCGCCTTTGAATGGCACGTGCACCATCTCGGTCCCCGTCATCGACTTGAACAATTCCATCGCGAGATGATTGGGCGTGCCTTCGCCCACCGATGCATAGTTCAATTTTCCCGGCTGTGCTTTGGCAAACGCAATCAGCTCTTTCACTGAGTTAACGGGCAGCGTGTAGTGCACTGCAAGCAGTTGCGGATTCAATGCCAGCAAGCTGACAGGCGCAAAGTCCCGCGTGGCGTTGTACGGCAGCTTGCTGTTGAGCAGCGGATTGATGACGAGCGCGCCCGGCGTGCCGAACAGCAGCGTGTAGCCATCGGGCGTGGATTTCGCCACCGTGTCGGCGCCTATGACACCACCCGCGCCGCCGCGGTTGTCGATGATGATTTGCTGGCCCCACGCCTGCGTCAGCTTGCCGCTGATCGCACGCGCGACGATATCCGTGCCGCCGCCCGGGGGAAAGGGGACGATCAGCCGGATGGGATGGTTCGGAAAGGCCGTCGCGGGAACCGCTGCGTGACACAACGCAAAGCCGCTGCTCGTCACCCATACCAGCAGCAGGTTGCGCATCATCGCGCGCATGTCAGCGCAGAAATTCCAGCGTCTTGCGGCCGATCTCGTCCGCCTTCTCCCAGCCCACGCAGCAACGTCCACCGGCGATCACGTGCTGGCGCAATCCCGGTACGCGTGCGGCAAACTCAGCGTGGTCCTTAACGTAGATGAAATGCTCGCCGGTCAGCTGCAATGCCGGTTTGCGCACGCGCGGGAGATTCGCGGGCATGTCGTATTGATGCAAGGCATCCAGCACCTGCCAGCGTTCGCGTCCGGCCTCTATCTGCGCGCGATTGATGCGGTCCATCCAGGACTGTGTGGGATGCATGGGCGCATGCGCCGGATCGTGTTCGAGCACGAATTCGATCGTGCGAGGTACGGGAAACCCGGTGGCGTCGCTGGGCCGCGCGCCGCTTTTCAGCGTGCTGTGGTTGCGCGTCGCGGTCTGCGTGTCGGGATAGTAGGGGCAATTGACGAGGACGATTTTTTCGACGCGCCCGGGGTGCGCCGCCGCGAGTTCGATGCAGATCACTGCGCCGCCGGATTCGCCGAGAAAGTTCGCAGTCCGTACGTTGAGCGCATCAAGCACTTCGAGCACGCATTTCGCGTAGTCGGCGATGGCCGGCTGCACGAAAATGTGATCGGACATGCCATGGCTCGGATAGTCAATCGCGATGACGCGCATTTGCGGCGCCAGCACTTCAATCAGTTCCAGGTACATGGCTGACGATTGCTGGTTCATATGCAAGAGGACGAAGGGTTTGCCCCTGCCCGCAGTGCGGTAATGGATGTAGCCCATGCTCGTTTTCGCGAGGCCGCGTTCAATGTTCATGCAGGATTCCAGTGGGAGAGTTTTCCTGACGGATAAAACATTCTCGCATGAAATTTGCGGCCGGCCGCCGTGGCGCCGGTGAATTGCCGTAAAATAATCGTTCCCCAAGGAGGAGCTCATGACTACTGCGGAACTCGCGCGTTATGCCATCGACGTCAACGATATCGAATATCTGCGGCACGGCGACAAGCCGTTGCTTGCCCGCGTATACAAGCCGCGCGGCAACGGGCCGTTTCCCATCGTCATCGATCTGCACGGCGGCGCGTGGTGCAAAAAAGATCGCACGAGCGATGCGGGCACCGATGAGCCGCTGGCAAAGAGTGGGGTTGTGGTCGTTGCGCTGGATTTCCGCATGCCGCCGGACGCCAGGTATCCGGCGCCGCTGGCCGATATCAATTACGCGATACGCTGGTGCAAAGCCCGCGCTGCGGAATGGAATGCGCGCGCGGACCGCGTGGGCATACTTGGCGTGTCGAGCGGCGGGCACCAGGCCATGCTCGCGGCAATGCGGCCGGCAGACGCGCGTTATACGGCGGCCAGGCTGGCCGGCAATGAAAAACTGGATGCATCGGTGCAATGCGCGGTGATGTGCTGGCCGGTGATCGATCCGCTGGGCCGCTATAAGTATGCGAAATCACTGCTGCCGAATGCGGACGCGAAGATGACCAAAACGGCGGAAGAGTGGGTTTCCTGTCACGACAAATACTGGGCGGACGAGGCGGAGATGACGGAAGGTAATCCGACGCTCGCGCTCGAGCGCGGCGAGAAAGTGCAGCTGCCGCCGGTCCTCTATCTGCAAGGCACCGCCGACATCGCGCACCCAAAGCCCAACCGCGATCAATTCATCGCGGGCTACCGCAAAGCGGGCGGCCGCGTCGATCTGCATCTGTTTGAAGGCGTCGGCGAGGCGTTCATCACGAACGATCCTACGTCACAGGCGGCGCGCGACGCCATCGACCGGATCGTCGAGTTCGTGCATCGGGAACTGGCTTAATTAATCCGCTTTCAAGCCGGCCGCTTTGACGACGCGGCCAAGCTTGTCGAATTCCGCGCGCACGAACTTGTTGAATTCATCCGGCGTGGACGGGCGCGTGACGGCACCGCGTGTGTCGAAACGTTCCCTGACGCCTGGCAGCGCGAGTATGCGCGCGATTTCGTCCGACATCTGCTTGACGATCTGACGCGGCGTTTTCGCCGGCGCGAACAGTCCGTACCAAGTATCGAATTCGAACCCCGGAAGTCCCGCCTCCGCGACCGTGGGCACGTCCGGCAGCGCTGGCGAACGCGTCGCAGGCGACACGGCGAGCGCGAGCAGGCGCCGGTCTTTAATCAACGGCAGGCCCACGCCGATAGGCGAAAACACAAAATTGATGCGGCCGGCGAGCGCATCCGTCAGCGCTTCGGGGCCGCCCTTATAGGCAACGTGCACGACGTTGATATCGGCCGCCAGGCGGAACTGCTCGCCGTTAATGTGCATGCCGCTGCCGACTCCGGCGGAGCCAAACGTGAGCTGCCCGGGCTTTTGCTTCGCGAGCGCGATTAATTCCCTGACGCTCTTGATGCCTTGCGCCGGCGGCACCACCAGCACGTTGGGCACACCCGAAACCTGCGAGATGCCGGTCAGATCGCGCAGCGTGTCGTAGGGCAGGTTGGCGTAAATCGCGGGCGTGATCGCATGCGCCATCGAGTTCATATAGATCGTATAGCCATCGGGAGACGACGCAGCCACCAGCTTGGTCGCGAGTACGCCGCCAGCGCCTGGACGGTTGTCGACGACTACTTGCTGGCCCCAGTGCTCGGCCATCTTGATGCCGACGATGCGCGCGAAAAAATCCGTCTCGCTGCCTGCGGTAAACGCGACGATCATGCGGACAGGACGCGCGGGAAACGTTTCCGCCGATTGCGCCGCGCCCGCTGGCATTGCGCTGGCATAAACTGCCAGGATTGCAACCGACCTGCACTTCATGTCCCGCTCCGGTGAACGGCCGCGCCGCTTTTTTCCGCCCGGTTCAATGGCGAAGGCGACAACTTGCCGGTATGATCACCGAAAGTATATCGGCTTTGCGAGAGGAGTAATCATGGCTTTGTCGATCCGGCAGCTTTCGCCGGCGTGCGGCGCGGAAGTTCGCGGCCTCGACCTCAAGCGGCCGCTGGGCGCCGACCTCGTGCAGGAAGTTGCTCAGGCGCTGGGCACGTACGGCATCCTGCTCTTCCGCAATGCCGACATCGATCCGGTGCAGCATATCGAATTCAGCCGCCAGTTCGGGCCGCTCGAGTCGCACGTCGTCGGCGACTTCAATCTGCCGGACCATCCTGAAGTTTTCGTCGTGTCCAACGTCAAGGAGGAGGGCAAGCTCAAAGGCGCGGTCTATGCCGGGCAGTATTGGCACTCCGACCTTTCGTACATGAAAAAACCTTCGCTCGGCTCGCTGCTCCTGTGTCGTGAAATGCCAGAGATCGGTGGCGACACGATGTGGGCGAATATGTATCTTGTGTACGATTCGTTGTCAGAGGTCATGAAAAAATTCATCGGTGGCCTCAAAGCGGTGCACGATTACAGCCATGCTTACGATACTTATTTCGCGCATCTCAAGGAACGCCCGCCGCTGACGCCCGCGCAGCGCGCGAAGACGCCACCGGTCGAGCAGCCTATGGTGCGCACGCACCCCGAGACGGGACGCAAAGCGCTCTACGTAAATCCCGGCTTCACGACCGGCATCGTCGGCATGCCGAAGGAAGAAAGCCAGCCCATACTCGATTTACTATTCCGGCACTCGACACGGCCGGAATTCATCTACCGGCACCACTGGGACGTCCACGACATGATCTTCTGGGACAACCGCTGCACTATGCACTACGCGTTGTCCGACTACGACTTTTCCGTGCGCCGGCACATGCATCGCACGACGGTCGCGGGCGACGAACCGTATTGATTCCCGCGCGCATCGATCACTCACTCCAGATGTATGTTCGCGGCCTTGATTGTTTTGGCCCAGCGTACAGATTCCTGGGCCATGTAACGGCGCAACTCGTCGGGCGTGCTGGGTGAAGGATCGGCGCCCTGGCTTGCGAAGTAATCGTTCAACTCCGATGCTGCGAGCGCTCTGACAATCTGCGCGTTAAGTTGCGCGATGATCGCCCGCGGCGTTCCTGCGGGTGCGAAGATGCCATACCAGGTCGAATATTCATAACCGCGCACGCCGGCTTCGGCGATGGTCGGGATGTTCGGCAGGGATGGCGACCTTTTTGCGCTGCCCACACCCAGCGCGTTCAAGCGGCCGGCCTTGACGTGCGGCAACACGGACGGCACGCTGCTGAACGCCATGTGTATCTGACCGCCGAGCAAATCGACGATCGCCGGCCCGCCGCCTTTATACGGCACGTGGACGATGTCCACGCCCGCCAGTCCCTTGAGCATTTCCGTGCCCAGATGATTGGGTGTGCCCACGCCGCTCGATCCTGCGCTCAGATATCCGGGCTTTGCCTTGGCGAGCGCGATGAGCTCGCGGACATTTTTTACCGGCAGCTGCGGATTGGTCACCAGCAGTTGCGGCACGATTACGACCATACTCACCGGCGCGAAGTCCCGCACGGGGTCGTAAGTCAGTTTTGAAGACAGCAGCGGATTAGTCACCATACCCGCCGACGTACCGAGCATGATCGTGTAGCCATCGGCGGCCGACTGCTTGGTGATCATCGTGCCCATAACGCCGCCGGCGCCGCCGCGATTGTCGACGATCACGAGCTGGCCGATCGATTCGCCGAGTTTCTGCGCGAGCGCGCGGCCGACCAGGTCCGTATTTCCGCCCGGCGGGTATGTAATGACCATGCGAACAGGCTTGGTCGGGTAGGGTTGGGCGTGAACGTGCGAAGCCCACGTGCATGTTGCCGCGGCGAGCCACCACGCCAGACGCTTGAGCGTCGAATGCGAGTTGCCGCGCATTACTGCGGTGGCGGCCGGTTCGGGTCGTCGAAAAATTCGCGCAGCATGAATTCTTCAAGTCCAGGATTGTCGCGCGCGCGCGCCGACAGCATGAGGCTGCGGCCGAGACGTTGTGACTCCCACAGAAAATCCTCCTGTTCGTAGTCGCGGATGATGGCAATCATCTTGCGCACGATGGCGATGCGCGTATCGGGATTGTTGCCTTTGCGTACTTCGATCAACTGCTTGGTATTGCGGCGTATGTCCTTGTTCCAGCCGAAGAACATGAACTCGCCGTCGTTGTAGCCTACGCGGACGAGCTGAAACACGCCGCCGCCCTGGCGCGGATCATAGCCGAACGTCTGCTTGCGCTGCGTGCCGAGATTCGCGGCGGCTATGCGATTGCTGCGCGCGGCGTCGGTCTCCGCGGGTATCGCGTCGGCTGAGCTGCCGATAGAGGGTGGCGCAGATGAATCGCCGCGCCCGCGTCGCCGTGCTTCGATATAAGCCGCAAGATCGCCTTCTGCCGGCGGCCGCAGCGGCGATGACGGCGCGACTGCCGGCGCCGGGGGCGTAGGAGCAGGTACGGTCGGAGTAGCTTTCGGCGCGGGCGTGTTGAGCGCGATGACGGGTGGCGGCGGCGGCGGTCGCACTGCGGGCCGCGGCGGTGGCCGCGGGGCCGGCGGAGGTTGCACCTGCACCGAGGGCGCCGGCTCGGCCGGCGCACGTGGCGGCGGCATCAACCGGACGACGAGCGAGCCGCTCGACGCTTTCCCGCGCTCGTCCGCATCGGGCGAGGGCAGACGTATGCGCGGAAGCCATTGCCACATTAACGCTAGATGCACGATCAAAGACAGCACCAGCGCAAGCCAGATCGTCGGCACTGTTGCACCGTCGCGCCGGATGCCGAATTCGTCGAGCCCGTACTTCATGGCATGGTCATTGAAAAGTCGCCGCCGCGTGGCGCGTCACCTCGCGGGGCCGTGTGCGGTTGCATGCAGGATTGAAAGCCGCGCGGCCGCGCACACGTTGAACAGCGGTGGCGGCCGCGGGAATGGATGAACGGTTTGCGGTTAGTGCGTCGACTGACCTTCGAGCAACAACTTGACCACTTCCGGCGTGATGTCGCGCGCGCGCTGGTCAAGTTGCTCATCCGTCAGGTTCGCGATCGGGTGCGGCATGGCAAGGAATTTGAAATTCTTCAATCCCCACGAACGCGCCATGGCTTCGCCGGTGCGCATGAACACGTCGGTGATGATGGACGCCGTCGGCATTCCCTGCTGTTCCAGTACTATGCTGTCGAGCACACTGCCCGAGCTGCATGACCCTCAATCGCCGACGCCGGCGACGACCACGTCGCACTGAGTCTTGAGCTCGGCGATCATTTCGGGCGAAGCGGGAATGCCGGCGCTTTTCTTGCGGCGCATGATATGCGCTTTCACGCCGTGCTCGCGCTCGAGCACGCCTGCGATGCGCTCGAGCAGCTGGTCGGAATTGTGTTTCGAATTGTCCACCAGGCCGACGCGCAGGCCTTTGAGCGATTTCGGCCGCGGCGCGTAATCAATCTTGCGTCCCTTGGCTTCGATCGTTGGATCGAATATGCGCACTGTCATGTGGTTCTCCTCTGGTTACGCAAAATAAAAAAAGTCCGGCGGGCGGATGCACTAAACCTTAATTTCTTTCGTCACCGCCTGCGAGCCGTTCTTGCCGCCCCAGCCGGGAATGTACGCCGACTGCACGCCGGCGCGTCCGCCCGCCATGATGACGAGAAAATCGTCCGGCTCGTGCACCAGCGTGACCATCTCTTTTTCATCGGCGGCGGTAACGGCGCCGTCCCTGAGATTGATGCGCTTCAATTCCGCCACCGATATTTTCGTATTATCGAAGCAATAGCGCTTGACGTCATCGCGGGTCCAGCCTGACTTCGTTATGACTTCCATATGTTCGCCCGCAAATATCAGCGCGTAGAACGGCTTGCGTGCCGTGCCGGCGGAGACGCGCATCTGCGCGCACGCTGTCGTGAGTATGCCTTCCGGCGTGGCTGACAGGCCGTTCGAGTACTGATGCACGCCGAGAGCCGCCATGATCGTCACGGTGCTCTGATCGCGCTTGAAGCCGCGGTCGACGTGGAGCGGCGGCCACGGGCTTTCCGCCTCGTTCTCCGCGATGCAGTATGTATATTTGCCGGGATGGCCCAGGCTGCTCTGATCGAGGGTGCCGGGCAGAGTGCCAATGGTGTTGCGCATGAGCAGTCTGACAGCGCGGCCGATGGTCGCGTTCGCGCGCCAGCCGGGCCCGAACAGGTTATGGCCGCTGTTCATGTCGAGTTCGCGCGCGATCGGCCCGTTCACGATCATCAGCACACCCGACCCGCCGGTGCTCGTCGCGGGACCGTGATAGCCGTAAAGCGGATCGCCGAGCGCTTCAACCGCGGCTACCACGACCGGCATGTATTCCGGCTTGCAGCCGGCAAGCACAGCATTGATTGCGATTTTTTCCGCCGTTACCGAGACCTGGCGGTTTTCGATAAAGACGACCTGCTTGTCCGGCGCGATATTTACCCTGGCCAGCATCGCGCTGACGCGTTCTTCGGTCGGCGGCACGACCGGCAGGCCATCGGTCCAGCCTTTCGTGTAACAAAGCTCCATGGCGTCGGCCATGTCGGGCGCATCGTAATGGCGTGACTGCAATTGCATTGTGACCTCGTTGGACGTGCCGCGCGCAGTGGCTGGAACGGCGAAACAGCAGTATGCCCGCGTGCGCAGGGAGCAGCAAGGCGCCGGCAAACACCACGGAGCCGCGCAGAAAATCGGGCGGTTATTTTTGCGTTGTCAATTGCCGGCACATGCGCCAGCCGCGGGTGACGACAACCGGGTACGCTGGTCACATGGAATGGCGGATGCGGCTGCGACGGCCGGCAAGGCCGCCAAGGCAAAAGATGTCGACGCGTTACTCGATGCCGGCGACGTGCTTTACACGACGTGCGAAGACTGCCACCGGCAATTTGGGAAGAGATAGCGGGCGGGCGCCAGCCGGGCAGTGTCAGGCGGCGGCAGGCTTGCGTATGATGCGCGCGTCGGTGAATAGCGAGTCGATGACGATCTGCTGGATGCCGCTGTCATCCGGCACCAGATACAGGATCGGATTGATGAGCTCTTCGAAGATCCCGCGCAGGCTGCGCGCGCCGGTTTTGTATTCCATGGCGATTTCCGATATCTGCTCGAAAACTTTCGGCTCGATGACGAGGTCGACGCCTTCGTTCTTGAAAATCTCGCGGAACTGGTTATAAAGCGAGTTCTTCGGCTCGGTCATGATGCGCACCAGCATCTTGCGGCTGAGCGTCTGGAAGTTGGCGATGATGGGCAGGCGCCCGGTGAATTCCGGAATCAGCCCGAACTCGAACAGGTCGGTGGGTTTCACGCGGCTGTTGAGGCGGTCGAGAATGTTCTGATTGTCGTCGTTGGTCGTCGAGATGAAGCCGTAGCCGTGGGTTTTCGCCATGATGTTCTCGAGGCCGACGAAGGCGCCGCCGCAGATGAACAGAATATTGGTCGTGTCGATATAGTCCTTGTTGCCAAGCTTCGCCGGATAGCCTTCCATGATTTTCAGCAGCGAGTGCTGCACGCTTTCGCCCGAAGTCGCGCGGGTTTCGCCGCTGCTTGCTTTCAGCTTGTCGATTTCGTCGATGAATACGATCCCGAGCTGCGCGCGCGCGATGCTGCCTTCGGCTTTGTCGATCAGGCGCTGAAGTATCGCTTCGATCTCGTCATTGACGAATTTGGTCTGTGCAAGGGACGTCGCGTCGGCGGTGACGAACGGCACGCCGAGGATCTTCGCGAGCGTTTCGCACAACAGCGTCTTGCCGGTGCCGGAGGGGCCGATCAGCAGCACGTTGCTCTTGGCGATCTCTATGCTGTCTTTCTGCGACTTCTCGAGTTTCTTATAATGCGAATAGACCGCGACCGCGAGTATTTTCTTCGCTTCGTCCTGACCGATCACGTACTGATCGAGATATTTCACGATGAAGCTCGGCTTTATTCTTTTATCGAGCAAGTTGGTATCCCCGTAAAGTGCTTGCGGAAGCTTCCGCTACGGCGACGGCGCAGTCAAGCGCCGCCAAATGCAATATGATATGCCTGTCCTGTCCCGCCATGCACCCATGCGCGCGGACGCAATCATCAAACCTTCCGGAGAAGATCACATGCTTTGGGCAATTTCCTGCACCGACAAGCCGAATACTGCTGCCGCGCGCGCCGCCGTTCTGCAGCCGCACCGTGACTATCTCAAAAGCCAGAAAGGGATACTCGTGCTCGCGGGCGCGACACAGACAGACGATGGCGCGACGGCTGTGGGCAGCCTGTTCGTCGTCAACGTGAAAACGCGCGCCGAAGCGAAGGCCTTTTCGGACGGCGACCCGTTCACGCAGACCGGCGTATTTGCGAACGTCACGATCACGCGCATGAACAAGGGACAGTGGAATCCCGAAGCGGCGGAGGGCGCGTAAACGGTTGTCGCCGGTCGCGGCCAGTTAAAAAAGCCCCTCGCGGGGCTTTTTCATGCAACGTGCGCGATACGGCCTGCAATGGGCGGGTCAGCCGCCGAGATGAGGCTGCAGGTTGAAACCGATCCAGCGGCCGAAGGCGACGACGCCTATCCAGAGGATCAGCGACGTGCCACCGGCCAGACGCGCGTGCAGCGGCGTCAAATGGGCCGCGGACTCCCAGTTTGCGATATCACGACTCACGACAAAATGGAAAATCAGCATATTGATGCCGGCCAGTACCAGCAGCAGGATTTTTACCTGGAAATAAAAGTTGTGCGCGTAGTTTACGGCATTTGAAATGAACATAAGCAGCCCGGTTATAACGGCCGCCGCGAACGCGGTCCACGTACAGGGCAAAACCTCCCTCGCGAGCGGCCTCATAGCGCGATCGACTGATGCCACGCCGAGCAAACGCAGATCAACGATCCAGATCGAGCCGACAACCAGCGCGATGGCAAGCACGTGCGCGGATTCTATCCAGGGAAACAGCGATTCGTTTTCGCGAATGGCCACGCCCGCCCCGGATTCATACAGCCAATGAAATATTGCGTCCAACCCCATGCGCCGCTCCTCGTCTTGCCTGTTATTCGTGGCCTTGTTTTTTTGGTGCCGCGACCGGCTATATGTAAGCTATCCAGCGGCCGGCGCAAACGATTGCGATCCACAGCAGCAGTGACAGTATCGCGATGAGCTTGATCGCGCCGCGGCGGCTGCTCGATGCTTCCCAGAAACCGGTGTCCTTGTTGAGCGGCGCCTGGTACGCGAGCGTTATGATGATTACTGCAATCAGCAGCAGCATCTTGAGCTGAAAGACGGGATTTTCGAGCGAGCGCACCGGCTCGCCGGTGATCATCAGGATGCCGGTCAGCAGCAGCACGGGCAGGGCCCACCAGATAATGGGGCGGTAGCGCTTCGAAACGCGCGCCAGCGACAGGTCCTTGCCGACAATGCCGAGCAGCCGCAGATCTAGCATCATGATGGAGGCCATGACGGCGGCGACCGCGAGGATGTGTATCGTCTGCACCGTCGGCACGAACCAGCCGGTGACCTGTATCGTCTGGCTCAACGGCGTTTGCTCGATCCACGCGCAGAACTGATCCAGGGATTGGGTTCGCATCTTTCGGTATCCGTGCCCGTTAAAATAATTTCGTCAGAGTCTACACTGCCCGCCGCGAATCGGACAGGCGCTGCCGCGTCCGCGCTGCGCGCGCGGTTATTTTTTAGGCGCTTCTTCTTTTTTCTTTGCGTCGTCAGGCGGGCCTTGCAGGTGCGCCGCATATTTTGCGTGGCACGCGGCGCACGCTTTATAAATGTTGCCGCCTTCGTTGAAGACCGCCTCGACATTCTTGTCCTGCGCGGCTTTGAGCGCCTGGCTGCTCGCATCGCTCAGGCGCTTGGCGGCGGCCATCCAGTCTTTCTGGTCCAGCGCGCGGCCTTGTAGCATCAGCACATTGCCTGCTTCCATGAGCGTCGCCGCCGCGTTGCGCACGGCGTCCCACTCGGCATCAGTATGCGGCGCGAACTCCTGGGTGCCTTTTTCAGTGATGATGGATTTCACTGAATCCCAGATGACATCGACGGCGGGGTCTATGACCCATACCATTACCTGTTTGAGCGCAAGTGTCGTGGTATATGGCGGGGCAGGCGGCGGCGGGGGCGGCGGTTCTTTGCAGCCGCATAGCATCAGCAATATCAGCAGCGTCGTTCCTGACAGCAATCGTTTCACTGCATCCTCCCGCCGTATTTGCCCCGCCGGTCGAAGACGGAAATGCCGATCATAATACAGTCTGTACCCGCTCGCGCTGCGGCGAAATTGTGCGCGGAGCGTCAGGCCGGTTCTATTTTTTCCCCGCCCAGGAGTTTGACGAGATCGGCCAGCAGTTGCGACAACTCGCCGGTCATCAACGCGAAATCGAGATCGAACTGCTCTTCCTCGTTTTCGGCGCCGGCGGCGTCGCGCGTCAGGACATTCAATAACGTGATGCGCTTGATCTGCAGGTTTTCGGTCAACACGAACGAAATTTTATCTTTCCACGTCATGCCCAGGCGGGTGGCCGTCTTGCCGGCGCCGATATGCGTTTGAATGTCCGGGCCGCTGAGACCGTGGCGCACGTAACGCACAGTAGCCTTGTTCGCGTCGCCCGCACGCAGCTCGAGATCCTGGTCGATCGTAAAGTCCGGCGAAACCGCGCCTTTGGCGAGCCAGCCTGTCATCGCCGTAGCGGCCGATATCCGGGTATCCAGGCGTTTGGCGGGAAAATCGCTGCCCGACTTGCGCAGGTTTTCGAGGACGCGCGCGGCTTTGGTCTCCGCCACGGTGTCGACAACGAACCAGCGATTGGCGGGATCCACCCAGGCCGCGGTGGTCTGGCGGCGCGCCAGCGCGCGCGGCAGGAGCTCGTCGAGCACGCGCTCCTTGATTTCGCGCATCTGCTTGCGGCCTATGCTATGGCCTTGTTTAACCGCGAGTTCGGCGGCGCGCTCGGCCGCAATTTGACGTATTACGCTGGCCGGCAGGATTTTTTGCTCGGTTCCCAGTGTCAACAACCAGTGGCCGTGAAGCGTGTGCAAAAAGGGGTCGCCGGGCCGGCGCGGCAACCAGCCATGGCTTTCCATCTCGAAGCTGTTGCAGGGCTGCAGTGCGCGGCCGGACAGCATTTTTTCAAGGACGCGGGCCTCGATGTTCCATTTCGGGTCGAGCCGATAGACAAGCAGATTTTTGAGGCGCATGAACTCGGAGAAAAAAAGGACGCAGTATACTAGAGGTTCCGGATCCGCCACCCGTCCCTTATCAAGGGAAGCCGCGCGGGGCCAGGGCAGCCAATCATGCAGAACGCCACAGTGAAAAAAACCAAAGGGACCAAGCGCGCGGCTACCGAGCGTGCGCGTCCCGCGCAGCACCGGTTCCTGACCGGGCTCGCGGAAGAACGCCAGCCCGTCGCGATTTTCCTCGTCAACGGCCTCAAGCTCGAAGGCACGATCGTGTCTTTCGACGACTACGCGATATTGCTCGAGGGCGAAATGTCGGATCACGTCTACAAGCACGCCATTTCGACCATTCAGCCGCTGACGAAGACTGCCCGCAAAGCGCCGGCGTCGAAACCATCCATGTCGCGTGCGACGCCGATGACGCGCGCCGCCCCGCAATACGCGGCGGCCGCCGCAGTCGAGCGCAAGCCACGCCAGCCGACTATCGTGGTGCGCACCAAGCGGCGCATCGTCAGAAGCACGACCGACGAAAGCTGAACCCGGCGGTGTGCAGCGCGCCGCGCCCGTGGCGCCGCAGGGAAAATCAATTCTTCTTAGCGCATCTCGAAAAGAGCGGGCGGTGGCCGCACATCCCTTATGTGAACGTGGCTATAGGCACATGCGGCAACGCACCGGCGTAGTTCTCGCTCCGAATCGTTCACTGACTTCTCTCCGCCAATTGCACATGCGCGCAATGAGTTAGCGCGCGTACTTGAATCCCGTCCGTTCGACCGCACATGCTATGCATTGGCATGTGCAAAAACTACTTGCGGCAACTTGCTGCGGGAAAAAGGTCAAACGGGCATGGACGAGCGGGTGCATGTGGTCTGCCAGCACTGCAATACGACTAACCGCGTATTGCGCGAGCGGCTGGACGGCGCGAAGTGCGGGAGTTGCGCGCAGCCCTTACAGGCAACGAAGCCGTTCGACCTGACGACCGCAGGCTTCGACCGCCATGTGGGGTCGAGCGAACTGCCTCTGGTGGTGGATTTCTGGGCGCCGTGGTGCGGGCCGTGCCGGGCGATGGCGCCCGCGTACGAGCTGGCGGCTGCGCAGCTCGCCCCCGGCGTGCGGCTTGCCAAACTCAATACCGAGGCGGAGCCGGGAATTGCCGAACGCTTCGGCATACGCGGCATACCGACTTTGATCGCATTCAAGAGCGGGCGCGAAGTGGCGCGGCAATCGGGCGCAATGGATGCGCCGGCGCTGGTGGGTTGGATAAAAAGCAAAGTTTAGCGATAGTTCCGCACGCAAACACTGGACAGGACGGACGAAGAACATGTCATCTCGTAACGCGACGAACTGGATGTGGGCCGAGGCTTGCGAGTTGCTCGACCAGGCCGACCGCATGCACCGCCAGTTCTTCCGGCTGGCGGCTTCCGGCCGCACCCAGGCGGTATGGGAGCCGCCGGTCGATGTACTCGAAGACGAGCGCGAAATCATCATTGTCGCGGCATTGCCGGGGGTTTGTCCGGACAGCGTGGAGATCAGGGTCGAAGCCGGCGTGCTCGTACTGCGCGCCGAGCGGCGGCTCCCGTTTGCAGGCGCGCGCGGAGCAGTGCGGCGTCTTGAAATTCCGTACGGGCATTTCGAGCGGCGCATTCAGCTCGCGAACGTGCGTCTGGAAGCGGGCACGCGTGAATTCAGGGACGGGTGCCTCATATTGCGGCTCAGGAAGGCGGAACAATTATGAATGAAGACATTGTTGCAAACATTACTCCGGCCAGCGCCGACGCGGGCGTGCGCGCCGCGTCAGACGCGGCCAGCGACACCTCGCAGCGCGAGGTTACGTCGCGGCCATTGCCCGAAGATGCGCTGATCATCGTGCCGGTGCGCAAGGCCGTTCTGTTTCCCGGCGTAGTGTTTCCGCTCACGGTTGAGCGCGAGCGCTCGCGCGCCGCGGCGCAGGAAGCTGCGCGGCTGGAGCGCTTGCTCGGCGTGCTGTTGCAATCGAAGCCCGATGTTGACTTGCCGGGACCCGACGATCTGCACTGGGTCGGCACGACCGCGAACGTGGTGCGCTACATTACCTCGCCGGACGGCTCGCACTATGTCATCTGCCAGGGCGTGAAGCGCTTTCGCGTGCTGCAGTTTCTCGACGGCTACCCGTTCACGGTGGCGCGCGTGGAATATATCGAGCAGCCCGAGCATGCGGACGCCGAGGTCGAGGGGCGCGCGCACAGCCTGAAACAGCGCGCGATCGAGATATTGCAGCTGTTGCCGCAGGTGCCCGATGAAATGGTCACGGCGCTGAAGGGCGTCGACAACCCCGCGCGGCTGGCGGATTTCATCGCGGGCCTCATGGACATAAGCCCCGAGGAAAAGCAGAAGCTGCTCGAAACGTTCGATGTCAGGACACGGCTCGACAAGCTGCTGGAATTGCTCTCGCACCGCATCGAAGTGCTGAAGGTGTCGCGGGACATCGACACGCGCACGCGCGAGTCCATCGAAGGGCGCAACCGCGAGCACCTGCTGCGCGAGCAGATGCGCGCGATCCAGAAGGAGCTCGGCGAGGACGAATCGGGCGCCGCGGAAATCGCCGAGCTCGAGAAAGCCATCACCGCAGCGAAAATGCCCGGGGAAGTCGACAAGCAGGCGCGCAAGGAATTGAAGCGTCTGCAGCGCATGCCGGAGGGGGCCGGCGAGTACTCGATGATACGCAGTTACCTCGACTGGCTGATCGAGCTGCCGTGGGCGGCCGATCCCGCGACCGCGATCGATATCGTGGAGGCACGGCGCATCCTCGACGAAGACCACTACGGGCTCGAGAAGATCAAGAAGCGCATTCTCGAATACCTCGCGGTGCGCAAACTGAATCCTGCGGGCAAGAGCCCGATTCTGTGCTTCGCCGGCCCGCCCGGCGTGGGCAAGACCTCGCTCGGCCAGAGTATAGCCAAGGCGACTGGACGCAAGTTCGTGCGCGTGAGCCTCGGCGGCGTGCACGACGAAGCGGAATTGCGCGGCCACCGGCGTACTTATATAGGCGCGCTGCCGGGCAATATCATCCAGAATCTGCGCAAGGTGGAGACGCGCAACTGCGTGATGATGCTCGACGAAGTCGACAAGCTCGGCGCGGGCGGCTTTCACGGCGATCCCTCGTCGGCGCTGCTCGAAGTGCTGGACCCGGAGCAGAACTCGACGTTCCGCGACAACTACCTCGCAGTGCCGTTCGACTTGTCCGGCATCCTGTTCATCTGCACCGCCAACGTGCTCGACACGATACCGGGGCCGTTGCGCGACCGTATGGAGATTATCCAGCTGCCGGGTTACACGACGCAGGAGAAGCTGCAGATCGCGCGGCGTTACCTCGTTGCACGCCAGCTGGCGGCGACCGGATTGCAGCCCCAGCAGTGCGAGATCACCGATGAAGCGCTCACTGCCATCATCGAGGATTACACCCGCGAAGCCGGCGTGCGCAATCTCGAACGGGAAGTCGGCAAGGTGCTGCGCAACGTCGCGGTGCGGATCGCCGAAGGCAGCGCGCAGAACGTCAAGATAGAGACCGGCGATCTCGCCGCGATACTCGGTGCGCGCAGGTTCGACGCGGAAATCGCGATGCACACTGGCGTGCCGGGCGTGGCGACCGGGCTGGCGTGGACACCGGTGGGCGGCGATATTCTGTTCATCGAGGCCACGCGCATGCCCGGCGCCGGCAAGCTCATATTGACCGGACAGCTCGGCGACGTGATGAAGGAAAGCGCGCAGGCGGCGCTGTCACTCATCAAAGCGCGCGCAAAGCAACTCGGCATTGCGCAGGAGGTGCTCGACAAGTCGGACATCCACGTGCACGTGCCGGCGGGCGCCACGCCGAAAGACGGCCCGAGTGCGGGCGTGTCGATGTTCACTGCGCTGGCCTCGCTTCTCACCGGCCGGCCGGTGCGGGCGGAAGTCGCGATGACGGGCGAGATCAGTTTGCGCGGCCTCGTTATGCCGATCGGCGGCGTCAAGGAGAAGGTGCTCGCGGCGTTGCGTGCCGGCATCAAGACGGTATTGCTGCCTGCGCGCAACAAGCGCGACCTGGATGAAATTCCCGCGGAGGCGCGCGAGAAACTCAAATTCGTATGGGCCGAGCGCGTCGACGACGTGCTGGCCGCGGCTCTGTCGGATACGGTCGTCGAAGAGACCGCAGCAATCTGAGGCGCGGTGGCCGGGAAACCGCGCCCACGGGAGCGTGCAGGAGCGCCTGCGTTAGTCCGGCTGCCAGCGTAAATCGAGGGTCAGCGGGTAGGCGGGATTTTGCTGTTGCGGTTCCAGCACCAGCGGCCCCGGCGTGTGGCCGTGGTTCCAGAAGCGCGCGATGCGGCGCGCTTCCGCCTCGTTGGCGTTGACCGGAAACGTCTCGTAGTTGCGTCCGCCCGGATGCGCGACGTGATAAGTGCAGCCGCCGATGCTGCGCTGGCTCCACGTGTCCACGATGTCGAATACGAGCGGCGCCTGTACTCCGATAGTGGGATGCAACGCGGACGGCGGCGCCCATGCGCGATAGCGCAGGCCGGCCACCGATTCTCCGGGGACGCCGGTCGGGTGCAACGGCAGCGCGCGGCGGTTGCACGTCACGGCATAGCGCGAGCCGGTGAGGCCGCTGACTTTGACCTGCAGGCGCTCGACCGATGAATCGACGTAGCGCGCAGTGGCGCCGAGGCTGACTTCCTCGCCGAGCACGTTCCACGGCTCTATTGCCTGGCGCAATTCGAGCTGGATGTTCTCGTAATCGACCGAGCCGTAGCGCGGAAAACGGAATTCCATGAACGGCGCGAACCACGCGGCATCGAACGCGTAGCCTGCCGCGTTGAGGTCGCGCACGACGTCGCGCATGTCGGCTGCAATGAAGTGCGGCAGCATGAAGCGGTCGTGCAACTGCGTGCCCCAGCGAATGAGCGCGCCCCGATAGGGGGCTTTCCAGAAGCGCGCGAGCAGCGCGCGCAGCAACAGCATCTGCGCGAGGCTCATCTGCGCATGCGGGGGCATTTCGAATGCGCGGAATTCGAGCAGGCCGAGGCGGCCCGCGGCGGTGTCGGGCGAATACAGCTTGTCGATGCAGAATTCGGCGCGGTGCGTGTTGCCGGTGACGTCGATCAGCAGATTGCGCAGCATGCGGTCAATCTGCCAAGGCGCCACCCCGTATTCGCTCTCATTGCGCAGGCGGCGGATTTCGGCGAATGCGAGCTCGATTTCGTAGATCGAATCGTTGCGCGCCTCATCGACGCGCGGCGCCTGGCTTGTCGGACCGATGAACAAGCCCGAGAACAGATACGACAGCGATGGATGGTTATGCCAGTAGGCAATCATGCTCGCCAGTACATCGGGGCGGCGCAGGAAGGGCGAATCGGCCGGTGTCGGCCCGCCCAGCACGAAATGGTTGCCGCCGCCGGTGCCCGTGTGCCTCCCGTCGAGCATGAATTTTTCGCTGGCGAGCCGCGTCTGACGCGCAGCGATTCGATCTACGAAATCGAGCTCGCATTCGCCGAAATCCGCCGCCTGCGCAATGAGAGCGAATACGGGGTGGCGCCTTGGCAGATTGACCGCATGCTGCG
>JANYDM010000164.1 GCA_025363575.1 Betaproteobacteria bacterium
CTGGTGGATGCCGGACTCGTGCGCGAACGCATTCGCGCCGACGATCGCCTTGTTGGGCTGAACTGGATAGCCGGTAATGCCTGAAACCAGCTTGGACGCGGGCACGATCTGCGTCGCGTCGATGCCGGTTTCGCAGCTGAATACGTCCTGCCGTGTGCGCACCGCCATGACGATTTCCTCGAGCGAGGCGTTGCCGGCGCGCTCGCCAAGTCCGTTGATCGTGCATTCGACCTGGCGCGCGCCGTTCATGACGGCCGCGAGCGAATTAGCAACCGCCAGGCCGAGGTCGTTATGGCAATGCACGGACCATACCGCTTTGTCCGCATTCGGGATGCGCTCGCGCAACTGGCGAATCAGCCCGCCGAAGTGCTCGGGCAGCGTATAGCCGACCGTGTCGGGCACGTTGATGGTGGTAGCGCCCGCCGCTATGACCTGCTCGAGGATGCGGCACAGGAAATCGATATCGGACCGCCCGGCATCTTCCGGAGAGAATTCGACGTTGTTCGTATATTCGCGCGCCCACTTGACGGCGCGCACCGCCTGCTCGATGACCTGCGACGGCTCCATGCGCAACTTTTTCTCCATGTGAATGGGGCTGGTCGCAATGAAGGTGTGCACGCGAGGCGATCGGGCGCCCCTGACTGCTTCGCCGCAGCGGCGGACATCTTTTTCGTTGGCGCGCGCCAGCCCGCATACCGTGCTGTCGCGCACCGCGGCAGCTACCGCCTTCACCGACTCGAAATCGCCATCGCTCGCTGCCGGGAAGCCCGCCTCAATGACGTCGACGTGCATGCGCTCGAGCTGGCGCGCGATGCGCAGTTTTTCGTCCTTCGTCATCGCTGCGCCGGGACTTTGCTCGCCGTCGCGCATGGTGGTGTCGAATATGATCAATTTTTCCTTGCTCATGGGTCTCTCCAGTTTCTCTGCTCTCGTGGCGCGTCATACGGCGCGCGCACGAATTTCATGGAACCATCCCGGGATCTGTTACACCCGGCCGCACAACAATTCGAATTTAAGTAGGAGTATTTAGCGCGCGACGCGCAGCAGCAGGCCTGCCAGCAGAGGGCTGGCAAGGAGGCAAAGCATGGTGGCCTGGTGCGTGGAACTCATGGCGTCAAAATATATAGGGTTTTGCGCGAGCTGGCAAGTTGCTCACGGCAACGGCGCGGGTGGCGGGCGGGCGCCGCTTTTGCGCCGGGCAAACTGAACGGCGGCGAGGACATAGCCCGACATCGCGTAGCCTATGAATAGTATAAACATCATCTCGGGTAGCGTGCTCGACACTGCGACCAAAGCCACTACGGCGAGCGCAATCGCAACCACGGCGGGAAACGATACGCTCTTGCGCGGATTGATGTCTTTGCCGCTGTAATATTTGAAGTTACTGACCATCGTAAGGCCGGCGAACATGGTCAATCCCCATGCAAGCCATTTGACGTCTTCGCCGCGGATTTCGTGTTCGTTCATCGCCCACACGAGGCCGGCGACGACGCACGCTGCTGCCGGGCTCGGCAGACCCTGAAAAAAGCGCTTGTCGGCGACTTCGAGTTGCGTGTTGAAACGGGCGAGCCGCAGTGCCGCGCAGGCGCAATAGATGAACGACGCGATCCATCCGAGTTTGGTCGTTACCCACGCGCCCAGCATAGGAATATTCTGCTGGCTGGAAAAATCCTTGAGCGCCCAGACATAAACCACCAGCGCCGGCGCGACGCCGAAAGAAACCATGTCGGAAAGGCTGTCGTATTCCGCGCCGAACGCGCTCTGTGTATGCGTAAAGCGCGCAACACGGCCGTCGAGCCCATCGAACACCAGCGCGACGAAAATCGCCAGCGCCGATTGGTCGAAATGCCCGTTCATAGCCTGCACGATGGAAAAAAAACCGGCGAACAGCGCAACCGTCGTAAAAAGGTTGGGCAGCCAATAAATGCCGCGGCGGCGTATCCGGCCACCTTCGCCGAGCCATTTTTTTCTGGGCTCGTGCATACGCTATGCGAGCTCGGCGATTATCGAGCTCGACGCATAGACCTTGTCGCCGACAGTCGCTTTCGGCACCGCGGACAAGGGCAGATAAACATCGACGCGCGAGCCGAAACGGATGAATCCATAGCGCTGCCCGCGCGCGAGCTTATCGCGAGCTTTCACATAGCAGAGAATGCGACGGGCAATCAGCCCGGCGACTTGCACGCAGGTCACGTCGGTGCCATCCGCCATCTTGATCCACAGCGCGTTACGCTCGTTTTCAAGCGACGCTTTCGACAGCGCCGCGTTAAGGAAGCTGCCCGCGTGATACCACGCTTCGCTGACTTCGCCGTCGACCGGACTGCGGTTTGAATGCACGTTGAACACATTCATGAATACGCTGATCTTGATTGCTTCGCGTTTGAGATAAGGGTCCTGCGTGCGCTCGACGACCACGACCTGCCCGTCAGCCGGCGACAGCACGGCGCGCGCGCCGGACGGAATTTCGCGCGACGGATCGCGAAAAAACTGCAGGGTGAAAAACGCGACGATCCAGAGAAATATTGCCCATGCCCAGCCGGCGAAGACCGTGACGAGC
>JANYDM010000170.1 GCA_025363575.1 Betaproteobacteria bacterium
TCATCTCGAGCGTGTCCGGATTTTCCCGGTAACCAAGATGTGCGGTCACGTACCAGCCGGCCACCACGATCAGGCCGACCACCACACCGCCCAGCAAATAGTCGAAGTTGGAGCGGAATTCGCGGTCCTTCAGCACGAAGACGAGCAGCGCCCCGGCGACGATCGCGGCCACCGCGACGCGCAGCGTGCCGATGGCAATGCCGGTGCCCGCGAGCAGCGACGGCAGGTCCTGCCCTTTCAATCCGTATGCTTCGAGATTGATCGCGACCGGCTGCAATACCGACACGCGAAACTGGCCGAACAATCCGCGCAACGTCATATACGCGGAGATGCCGAGAAACACGTAGACCACGAGCGACTTCAGATTGCCGCCACCGATTCGGATCAGCGTCTTGCTGCCGCAGCCAGAGCCGAGCGTCATGCCGACGCCGAACAGAAAACCGCCGACGATAAATGAAAGCCAGGTGAAATTGGGCGCGGTGTAAATCGATTTCGATAGATCGACGAGGCCCGCGTGCCACAGCGCGTACGAACCGAGAATGGCGACCGCGATCGCCAGGAGCCACATGCGCATGCGGCCCCAGTCGCCCATATTGACGACGTCGGACACCGCGCCCATGGTGCAGAAATTCGCCTTGTTGCCGACCGCGCCGAACACCACCCCGAGAGCGAATCCGCACCATGCGACAGTAGCGCCCAGATTAGCGATGGCTTCCATGAATTCTCCGGCAGACGAGTCCGCACATTCTAATGCCCGCGCCCGCGCGCGACCAGCGCGTCAGTTGCCGTAGCGCGTGGGATCTGCGACGCCTGCCGCTGCGAATCCGGATTTACGAAGGCGGCACGCATCGCACACGCCGCACGCGCGGCCGTCGACGTCGGCCTGGTAGCACGAGACCGTCAGCGCGTAATCGACACCGAGCGCGGTGCCGCGGCGGATGATGTCCGCCTTGGTCAGATCGATGATCGGCGTGTGCAGCGTGAGGCGATGGCCTTCGACGGCAGCCTTGGTGGCTAGGTTAGCCATCGTCTCGAACGCCTGCATGAAAGCGGGGCGGCAATCCGGGTAGCCGGAATAGTCGACGGCATTGGCGCCGAAAAAAATATCGCGCGCCTCCAGCACTTCCGCCCATGCGAGCGCGAGCGACAGCAGGATCGTGTTGCGCGCGGGGACGTACGTCACGGGTATGCCGACGGTCATTCCCGCAACAGGCACCGCGATATTTGCATCGGTGAGCGCAGATCCACCGAATGCCGTCAAATCTACCGTGGTAACACGGTGTTCACGCGCACCCTGCGCGCGCGCGACCCGTGCGGCGGCATCCAACTCGGCACGGTGGCGCTGTCCGTAATCCACGCTCAAGCAGTAACAGTCGTAGCCGTCCGCGCGCGCCATCGCCAGCACGGTCGCCGAATCCAATCCGCCTGACAACAGTACCGCCGCGCGCTTCATACCTTGTTCGCCTTAAGCTCCGCCAGCGGATAGTGCGTGCCGCGCCAGTTGATGCCGTCGTCCCGCAGCGTCACGTAAGTCGCGCGCAGGAGTATGTAGATAAAGAGCACAGTGGCAAGTGGCAGCCCCGCCGCGTAGCTGCGCGGCACGCCGACGAAGCGCGTCTGGTCCACGCATGCCGCCAGCAGCACCAGGCAGGTGGCCGCATTCAGCACGGCAGTCAGGCCCGAAGTGCACACGAGCGCCGCAAACGGCCACACGAAGAGTATTGTCTGCGCGACCGCGCCACCCACAATGGCGGCGACGCTGTAGTCGACCCCGGCAAGCGTGTTCTTCTCGAGGCCTTGCGCGAGTGCGCCGACTGACGGGTACCATTCGACGCCGATCATGCCGCGGCCGAACAGCATTTCCTGGGAATAGCCGGCGTCCTTGATGATCTTGCCAAGCTTGATATCGTCGTCGGGCCGCATCGCGATGCGCGCATGACCGCCGACGGCGCGATACACGCTTGCCCGCACCAAGTTAAATGCGCCTATGCCTATAAAACAGCCGCTTTCCGGATCGGGGACCTTCCACGGGCGCGCGTAGAGGGAAAAGTACATGGTGAACGCGCTCATGAACATGCCGAGCAGCAGGCCGGGCTCAATCATCTCGGGAGTGATCGCGACGTGGTCGCGGGATGCGGCAAGCGCGTGCGCAACCGCGCGGCTGACGGTATCCGTGCGCATCACGATGTCGGCATCGGCAAATA
>JANYDM010000196.1 GCA_025363575.1 Betaproteobacteria bacterium
GTCGGCACCGCCGCCAGCGGGCTCGCGTTTATCGCGCTCGGCCAGTCCGCAGGATTCGCCGCAATATTGGTGGCGCTCTTTTTCGCCGGCTTCGGCTCCGCATTCCAGCACCCGTTGTGCTCAACGCTCATTTCCCATGCCTACCCCGGCACCGGACGGCGCGCGGCGCTCGGCACCTACAACTTCTTCGGCGACGTCGGTAAATTCGCTTTCGGCGGCACGGTCAGCCTCCTCTTTGTCGCCGGCGTGCCGTGGCAGGTGCCGATCACCGCGTTCGGCGCGCTGGCCCTCGCCTGCGCGCTGCTGGTGCTCGTCGCGCTCGACGCCACCGCGGGCCGCAGCGAGCCCGTTGCCGCTACAGCGAATGCACCAGCCGCGCCCAAAGGCTGGGGCATACGCAATCGCGCCGGCTTTATCGCCCTGTGCTCGATCGAAGTCGTCGACACCAGCGTGCGCACCGGCTTTCTGACGTTCATCGCGTTTTTGATGCTCGCGAAAAATCTCCCCGCCGGCTGGGCCGCGCTGTCGGTGCCGCTGATCCTGATCGGCGGGATGGCGGGCAAACTTGCATGCGGCCATCTCGCCGAGCACATCGGCATTGTACGCACCGTATTCATCACCGAACTCGCCACCGGTGTGGGCATCCTGCTCATGCTGGTGCTGCCCGACGTTGCCGCGTACCTGGTGTTGCCATTGCTCGGCATCGCACTGAATGGCACTTCATCTGTTCTGTATGCGACCATCGGCGACGTTGTCGACCCGGACCGCCTGCCGCGCGTGTTCGGCCTTTTTTACACCATCAATTCGATATGCGGGTTGATCGTGCCGCTGGCGTTCGGGCTGATCGGCGACATGTTCAGCGTTTCAACCTCGATAGCGATCTGCGGAATACTCGCGTTCGTGACGCTCCCGCTGTGCTACCCGCTTGCACGCGCGTTGCCGCGGACGCACAATTAAGAATCTAACCGGAGAAACACGCCATGGCCAAACAACGCATCAGCTACGTGCCGCTTGAAAAAATGGATGCCGCGCAGCGCGCCGAAATGGAACGTTGCGCGCGTGAAGGCACGCCACGCCCGGAATCGACCGCGGTGCGCGCGCACGTACCGGCATGCTTCTGGTTTTTCGCCAATTCATGGAACGATATTTTCCGCAACGGCATCCTCGACCATCCGCTGAAGGAACTATGCCGCGTCTACGTGTCGCGTTCGGTCATCTGCGAATTCTGCGGCAACCAGCGCTCGATCCGCGGCTCCAATGAGGGGCTCAAGGAAACGCATTACGACGACCTCATCAATTTCGAAAAATCGGTCAAATACGACGAGCGCCAGAAAGCCGCACTCGCCTACGCGGAAGCGATCACGTGGCGGCTCGATACGGACGACGCTTTCTGGGAGCGCATGTACAGGCACTTCGGCGAGCCGGAACTGGTCGAGCTCGGCTGCGCGGTCGGGCTTACGCTGGGCCAGCAAAGCTGGCTGCGCATGCTCAACATAGAGCATCATCAGGTCATGGCGGGCACCGGTGCCTCGATGGCGCCGGGGTTCGAGACGCCGGAAGCGCTGGCAAAATCCAAAGCATCGCCCGATTACTGGGCGAAGAAAAGCGCGCAGCCGAAAAAGAACATCGCGTAACACGCGTGGCAGTCATCGACGCCGCCGCGGAACTCTCCGCCGGAAAAATCTTTTATCGCGATTCCGGCGGCGCGGGCGTGCCGGTTCTTTTGCTGCATGCCGCCTCCGGGAACAGCATGTTGTGGGAGCATCAGATTCCCGCGTTCACCGCCGCCGGATTTCGTTTCGTCGCACTCGATCATCGCGCCACTGCCCGCGGCAGCAATTCATCAGTGTTGATCGATGGCTTGCGGGCCACACTCGAGATTGACCGCTGCCATCTGCTGGGCACTGCGGCAGGCGGCGGCGCCGCGCTGCAATACGCGCTCGGGAATCCGCAAAAACTGCTGAGCCTCACCGTCGCCAACAGCATAGGCTTCGTGCTCGACGCCGAATATCTGGAAATGAGCAGTCGCATCCGGCCGCCGCAGTTTTTCAATCAACTGCCGGTGGAGTTTCGCGAGCTGGGACCGTCGTATCGCGCCGCCGAACCGGCGGGCGCCGCGCGCTGGCTCGAGTTGTCGGGGAAAAAACAGGCGAGCACCGGCGCCGTCGTCGAAAACGGCGGCAACGTCGAAGTTACGTGGTCGAAGCTGGAAGCGCTGAAAGTTCCGACGTTGCTCA
>JANYDM010000204.1 GCA_025363575.1 Betaproteobacteria bacterium
CGCCTCGCCGCCATACTTCTTCGACAGCACATGCGTCATCGCCGCCGTCAGCGTCGTCTTGCCATGATCCACGTGCCCGATCGTCCCTACGTTCACGTGCGGCTTCGTGCGCTCAAATTTGCCTTTTGCCATATCGGTTCCCTTGTTACTTTTTGGAGCTCTTGTCGGAGCTGTCGCGATTGATAATGCCCTCGGCGATGTTTTTCGGCGCCTCGGTGTAGTGCTTGAATTCCATCGTATAAGTCGCCCGGCCTTGCGTCGCGGAACGCAGCGCCGTCGAGTAGCCGAACATTTCGGCGAGCGGCACCTCCGCCTTGATCACTTTGACGCCCGCGATTTCGTCCATGCCCTGGATAATGCCGCGGCGCGACGACAGATCGCCCACCACGTTGCCCATGAAATCCGGCGGGGTTTCGACTTCGACTGCCATCATCGGCTCGAGGATGGTTGGGCTGGCGCGGCGCATGCCTTCCTTGAACGCCATCGACGCGGCCATCTTGAACGCGTTTTCATTCGAATCGACTTCGTGGTACGAACCGTCGAACAACGTGACCTTGACGTCGACTATCGGGAAGCCAGCGAGCACGCCCGCCGGCAGGGTGTCGATGAGGCCTTTTTCCACTGCCGGAATATATTCGCGCGGCACTGCACCGCCCTTGATCGCATCGACAAATTCGAAGCCCTTGCCGTGCGTTTGCGGTTCGACCTTCAAGACGACGTGGCCGTACTGGCCGCGGCCGCCCGACTGCTTGATAAACTTGCCTTCGACTTTGTCGCAGGCCTTTTTGATCGTCTCGCGATACGCGACCTGCGGCTTGCCGACCGACGCCTCAACGCCGAATTCGCGTTTCATGCGGTCGACGATAATCTCCAGGTGCAGCTCGCCCATGCCGGCAATGATGGTCTGACCCGATTCTTCGTCGGAACGCACACGGAACGACGGGTCTTCCTGCGCCAGACGATTCAGCGCGATGCCCATCTTTTCCTGGTCGGCCTTGGTTTTCGGCTCGACCGCCTGCGAAATCACGGGCTCGGGGAATACCATTCGCTCGAGAATAATGATTTTGTGCGGATCGCACAGCGTTTCACCGGTGGTCGCCTCTTTCAGACCAACCGCGGCCGCGATATCGCCCGCGCGCACTTCCTTGATTTCTTCGCGCGTGTTCGCATGCATCTGCAGCAGACGTCCGATGCGTTCTTTGCGGCCCTTGATCGGGTTGTAAATCGTGTCGCCGGAATTGACCACGCCCGAGTAGACGCGGAAGAAAATTAGCTGGCCGACGTACGGGTCGGACGCGATTTTGAACGCGAGGCCGGCGAACGGCTCGTCGTCGTTCGCTTTGCGCTCGGTGGGCTTGTCGCTGTCGTCAGTGCCTTTCACCGGCGGAATATCGACCGGCGCCGGCAGATAATCGATGACGCCGTCGAGCATGGCCTGCACGCCCTTGTTTTTGAACGCGGAGCCGCACAGCATCGGCACGATCTCGTTGTTGATCGTGCGCGTGCGCAGGCCCAGCTTCACGTCCTCGTCCGACAGGCTGCCCGACTCGATGTACTTGTTCATCAACGATTCGGTCGCTTCGGCCGCGCTCTCGACCATTTTGTCGTGCCATTCCTGCGCCTGACCTCGCAGACTGGCGGGAATATCGCGCAGTTCGTACTTCATGCCCTGGGTCGAGTCGTCCCAGTAAATCGCTCTCATGCGCACGAGGTCGATGACGCCTTCGAACTTCTCTTCGGCGCCGATCGGAATCTGGATAGGCACCGGATTGGCCTTCAGGCGCGACTTCATCTGTTCGAAAACCTTGAAGAAGTCGGCGCCCTGACGGTCCATCTTATTGACGAATGCCAGCCGCGGCACGCCGTACTTGACGGCCTGGCGCCACACGGTTTCGGACTGGGGCTGCACGCCGCCGACGGCGCAGTACACCATGCACGCACCGTCCAGCACGCGCAACGAGCGCTCGACTTCGATCGTGAAGTCGACATGGCCCGGCGTGTCGATGATGTTGATGCGGTGCTCGGGATAGTTGTTGTCCATCCCCTTCCAGAAACAGGTCGTAGCCGCGGACGTGATCGTGATGCCGCGTTCCTGCTCCTGCTCCATCCAGTCCATTACCGCGGTACCGTCATGCACTTCGCCGATCTTGTGCGAAACCCCGGTGTAAAACAGCACGCGTTCGGTGGTCGTGGTTTTACCGGCATCAATGTGCGCACTGATGCCGATATTACGATACCGTTCGATGGGCGTTTTACGGGGCACTTTGAATAAACCTTGACTGACCGCTGTCCTGAATCAAAAGCGGTAATGCGAGAACGCTTTGTTGGCTTCCGCCATGCGGTGCACTTCTTCGCGCTTTTTCATCGCGCCGCCGCGGCCTTCGGCGGCCTCAGCGAGCTCGCCCGCCAGACGCGCGCCCATGGATTTTTCGCCGCGACTGCGTGCTGCATCGCGCAACCAGCGCATGGCCAGCGCTGTGCGGCGAATCGGGCGGACCTCCACTGGAACCTGGTAATTCGCGCCACCAACGCGACGGCTTTTCACTTCAACCATCGGCTTGACGTTATTGACCGCCGTCGTGAAAACTTCCAGCGGGTCTTTGCTGGTCTTTTTCTTGATCTGCTCGAGCGCGCTGTAAATAATGCCCTCGGCTATCGACTTCTTGCCGGCCTGCATCAGCACGTTGACGAATTTGGCGACTTCGACGCTCGTGTATTTCGGATCCGGCAGGATCTCGCGTTTCGGTATCTCTCTACGACGTGGCATTTGCTTTCTGTCCTTTTTCGGCTTTGGGTACTGGACGCTTAGCGTCTTCGTTAATCCGGCGCCTGGGCGCTATGCGGCCTTCGGCCGTTTAGCGCCGTACTTCGAGCGACTTTGCTTACGATCCTTGACGCCGGCGGTATCCAGGCTGCCGCGCACAACGTGGTAACGCACGCCCGGCAGGTCTTTGACGCGGCCGCCGCGGATCAACACTACCGAGTGTTCCTGCAGGTTATGGCCTTCGCCGCCGATGTAGCTAGTCACCTCGAACCCGTTGGTGAGGCGCACGCGCGCGACTTTGCGCAGAGCGGAATTCGGCTTCTTCGGCGTAGTCGTGTACACGCGCGTGCAGACCCCGCGTTTTTGCGGCGAATTCTTTAGCGCCGGCACCTTGCTCTTCACGGTGCGTATGACGCGCGGCTTGCGCACTAATTGGTTGATCGTCGGCATGGTCGTTATCTGCTTCCCGCTTATATGGCGCGAACTGCTGTTAAAAATCCCCGGATTTCCTGCGCCTGAAAAAAGGAGGGGACGGCAAATCTGCCGTCCCGTCCGTTTTGGGTTTCAAGCTAAAAAGACTGTAAATTTTAGAGGGTTACAGCAACCCTGTCAAGCAACCTGCTCGCGTGTTTCGGTGGCGGGCGCCTCTTCGGGCGCAGCTTCCATCAGCGGCAGCAACTCGCCCGCCGCCACCTGCCGTTTACGCGTGTTGTGGTAGGCGAGCCCGGTGCCGGCCGGAATCAGGCGGCCGACGATGACGTTCTCCTTCAAGCCGCGCAATTCATCGCGTTTGCCCATGATCGCCGCTTCCGTCAACACCCGCGTCGTTTCCTGGAACGAGGCCGCCGAAATGAACGAATCGGTGGACAGCGACGCCTTGGTGATCCCGAGCAGCATGAAGTCATAACTTGCCGGCTTCTTGCCTTCCGCCGTCACGCGATCGTTTTCATCGAGAATTTCGGCACGCTCGAGCTGCTCACCGACGATGAAGCGCGTGTCGCCCGCATCCGCGATAGTTACGCGGCGCAACATCTGCCGCACGATAACCTCGATGTGCTTGTCATTGATCTTCACGCCCTGCAGGCGGTAAACGTCCTGTACTTCATTGCAGATATAACGCGCGAGCGCTTCGACGCCCAATAAGCGCAGGATGTCGTGCGGATCGGCCGGACCGTCGACGATGACTTCGCCGCGGTTGACGACCTGGCCGTCGTGCGCCATCACGTGCTTGTCTTTGGGGATCAGGTACTCGTGCGCGACGCCGTCGAGATCGGTGATCACCAGGCGCTGCTTGCCCTTGGTGTCCTTGCCGAACGAGACCGTGCCGGTGATTTCAGCCAGCAGGCCCGCATCTTTTGGCGAACGTGCTTCGAAGAGTTCCGCGACACGCGGCAGACCGCCCGTGATATCGCGAGTCTTCGAAGTTTCCTGCGGAATCCGCGCCAGCACTTCACCAACCGACACTTCCTGGCCGTCTTTCACGGTGATAATGCAACCGATCTGGAACGTGATGTTGACCGACTGATCGGAACCCGCGATCTTGACTTCCTGGCCGCTGGAGTCGAGCAGTTTGACCTGCGGACGCAGACCTTTGACCTGCGCGCTGCCGCGCCGCTTCGGATCGACGACGACCAGCGTCGACAAACCGGTGACTTCGTCGGTCTGCTTCGCCACGGTAACGCCTTCCTCGACGTTCTCGAAACGCACTTTGCCCGCGTATTCGGTGATGATAGGCCGCGTATGGGGGTCCCACATTGCCAGCACATGACCGGCTTTGACCTGCTCGCCGTCGCGGGCCAGCAGAGTCGCACCGTAAGTGACCTTGTGCCGCTCGCGCTCGCGGCCGTGTTCGTCATGGATCAGCACTTCACCGCTGCGCGAGATGGCAATCAGCTCGCTGCGCGCATTGGTGACGTAGCGCATGCCCGGCGAATAACGCACGATACCCGCCGATTTGCTTTCGACCTGGCTGACCACCGCGGTACGCGATGCCGCGCCACCGATGTGGAACGTACGCATCGTCAGCTGCGTGCCCGGCTCGCCGATCGACTGCGCAGCGATGACGCCGACTGCTTCACCGACATTGACGATTGAGCCGCGACCCAGATCGCGTCCGTAGCACTTGGCGCACAAACCGTAGCGCGTTTCGCAAGTAAGCGGTGTGCGCACCTTGATTTCATCCAGACCGACGGCCTCGATCGCTTCGACCGCGTCTTCGTCCAGCAGTGAATTGACCGGGAACATCAATTGGCCGGTTTCCGGATTAATGAGCTCGGTCGTGCTGACGCGGCCCAGGATGCGCTCGCGCAATGACTCGACGACTTCGCCACCTTCGATCAGCGCTTTCATGGCCACGCCTTGCGACGTGCCGCAATCTTCCTCGGTCACCACCAGGTCTTGCGTGACGTCGACCAGACGGCGCGTGAGATAGCCCGAGTTCGCGGTCTTCAACGCGGTGTCGGCGAGGCCTTTACGCGCGCCGTGCGTCGAAATGAAGTACTGCAGCACGTTCAGGCCTTCGCGGAAGTTCGCAGTGATGGGAGTTTCGATAATAGAACCGTCAGGCTTTGCCATCAGGCCGCGCATGCCGGCCAACTGGCGGATCTGCGCAGCGGAACCGCGCGCGCCCGAGTCGGCCATCATGTAGATCGAATTGAACGATTCCTGCGTTACGGCAGCGCCCTTCTTGTCCTTAAGCGGCACATAGGTCCGCGTGCCGTAGTCCCACGCCGCCACGTCTTCCGTGCCCAGCTGGTCCATCATCGCCTTGGCGACGCGATCGCCCGAACGGCCCCAGATGTCGACCACCTTGTTGTAACGCTCGCCTTGAGTAACCAGGCCGGACGTGTACTGCGACTCGATTTCCTGAACTTCTTTTTCGGCCTCGGAAATGATCGCGCCCTTCTGCGTCGGCACCAGCATGTCGTCGACGGCGATCGAAATGCCCGCGCGCGTCGCCATCGTGAAGCCGCTATACATGAGCTTATCGGCGAATATCACGGTCTCGCGCAGCCCGCAGCGGCGGAACGAATGGTTGATCAGCTTCGAAATTTCTTTTTTCTTAAGCGACTTGTTGATCAATTCGAACGGCAGGCCCGGCGGCAGAATTTCCGACAGCAAGGCACGGCCGACAGTGGTTTGATAGCGCGTTACTTTCTCGCGTTTTTCGCCGGCTTCGTCGAACTCGACTTCTTTAATGCGGACCTGAATCTTGGCATTGACTTCGACCTGGCGCGACTCGTAGGCCCGCGATACTTCGCCGACGTTGGAGAAGGCCATGCCTTCACCGCGCGCACCCATTTTCTCGCGCGAAAAATAGTAAAGGCCCAGCACGATGTCCTGCGACGGCACGATGATGGGCTCGCCGTTGGCGGGCGACAGGATGTTGTTCGACGACAGCATCAGCGTGCGCGCTTCGAGCTGCGCTTCGAGCGACAACGGCACGTGCACCGCCATCTGGTCGCCGTCAAAGTCGGCGTTGAACGCGGCGCACACGAGCGGATGCAGCTGGATTGCCTTGCCTTCGATCAATACCGGCTCGAACGCCTGGATGCCCAGACGATGCAGGGTCGGCGCGCGGTTCAGCATAACCGGATGCTCGCGGATGACTTCTTCGAGTATGTCCCACACTTCGGGCACTTCCTGCTCGACCAGGCGCTTGGCGGCCTTGATGGTCGTAGCGAGACCGAGCACTTCCAGCTTGTGGAATATGTACGGCTTGAAGAGCTCGAGCGCCATCTTCTTCGGCAACCCGCACTGGTGCAGTTTCAACTGCGGTCCGACCACGATGACCGAACGGCCCGAATAGTCGACACGCTTGCCCAGCAGGTTCTGGCGGAAACGTCCGCCTTTGCCCTTGATCATGTCGGCGAGCGATTTCAGCGGACGCTTGTTGGCGCCCGTCATCGCCTTGCCGCGGCGACCGTTGTCGAGCAGCGAGTCGACCGCCTCCTGCAGCATGCGCTTCTCATTGCGCACGATGATTTCCGGCGCTTTCAATTCGAGCAGGCGCTTCAAACGGTTGTTGCGATTGATCACGCGGCGATACAAATCGTTCAGGTCGGAGGTCGCGAAGCGGCCGCCGTCGAGCGGCACCAGCGGCCGCAGTTCAGGCGGCAGCACCGGCAGCACTTCCATAATCATCCATTCCGGCTTGATGCCGGACTTGTGGAACGCCTCGAGCACCTTCAGGCGCTTGGCGATCTTCTTGATCTTCGTGTCCGACGTTGTCGCGGCGAGTTCGACGCGCAGCGTTTCGATTTCGTGCTTGAGATCGATCGCGCGCAGCAATTCACGCACGCCTTCCGCGCCCATGATGGCAGTAAAGTCATCGCCGAATTCTTCGACTTTCGCCAGGTAGTCGTCTTCCGATAGCAACTGGCAGCGCTGCAGCGGAGTCATGCCCGGATCGGTCACGACATAAGCTTCGAAATACAGCACGCGTTCGATATCGCGCAGTGTCATGTCGAGCACCATGCCCAAGCGCGACGGCAGCGATTTCAGGAACCAGATGTGGGCGACGACCGAGGCGAGCTCGATATGGCCCATGCGCTCGCGGCGCACTTTCGACAGCGTCACTTCGACGCCGCATTTCTCGCAAATCACGCCGCGGTGCTTCAGGCGCTTATATTTGCCGCACAGGCACTCGTAGTCCTTGACCGGGCCAAAAATCTTGGCGCAGAAGAGCCCGTCGCGTTCCGGCTTGAAGGTGCGGTAGTTGATGGTCTCCGGCTTTTTGACCTCGCCGTACGACCACGAGCGGATCTTGTCGGGCGATGCGAGCCCGATCTTGATTGCGTCAAACTCTTCTTCCGGCGTTACCTGCTTGAACAGATCCAGTAGTGCTTTCATTTGTCACTCCAAATAGGCGTGATGCACAAAATCCCGAAATTCGCTGCGCTTTCCAATGTCGGCGGCGCGGTCAGTAGCGTTCGTGGTCGAGATCGATATCGATCGCGAGCGAACGGATTTCCTTGACCAGCACGTTGAACGATTCCGGCATGCCGGCTTCGATCTTGTGCTCGCCTTTGACGATCGACTCGTAGACCTTGCGGCGGCCTTCGGTATCGTCCGATTTCACGGTCAGCATTTCCTGCAGCGTGTACGAAGCGCCGTACGCTTCGAGCGCCCACACTTCCATCTCGCCGAAGCGCTGCCCGCCGAATTGCGCCTTGCCGCCCAGCGGCTGCTGAGTGACGAGGCTGTACGGGCCGGTCGAACGCGCATGCATCTTGTCGTCGACCAGGTGATGCAGCTTCAGCATCTGCATGTAGCCGACCGTGACCTGACGGTCGAATGCCTCGCCGGTGCGGCCGTCAAACAGCGTAATCTGGCCCGATTTCGGCAGGCCCGCCAGCTCGAGCATTTCTTTGATCTCGGCTTCGGTCGCGCCATCGAACACCGGCGTCGCGAAGGGAACGCCATTGCGCAGGTTCTTGGCGAGCTCCATGATCTCGATGTCGGAGAGCGAATCGATATCTTCCTGCTTGCCGCTCGAGTTGTAGATCTTGCCGATGAACTTGCGCAATTCGAGCAGCTTGCTCTGCGCCTTCAACATTTCGCCGATCTTGAGTCCAAGCCCTTTGGCGGCCCAGCCGAGATGCGTCTCGAGGATCTGCCCGACGTTCATGCGCGACGGCACGCCGAGGGGGTTCAGCACGATATCCAGCGTCGTGCCGTCTGCCATGTGCGGCATGTCTTCGACCGGCGTGATTTTTGAGATCACGCCCTTGTTGCCATGGCGGCCCGCCATCTTGTCGCCCGGCTGCAGGCGGCGTTTGACGGCGATGTAGACCTTGACCATTTTCTGCACGCCCGGCGGCAGTTCGTCACCGCTGGTGAGCTTTTTCTTCTTCTCTTCAAATGCCTTGTCGAATTCGATGCGTTTCTGCGCCACGCTCTCTTTCAGCTGCTCCATCTGGCGGCTGACCTTGTCGTTGCCGACGTCGATGTCGAACCAGCTATGGCGCTCAACTTCCGTCAGATACGCTTTCGCGATCTTGGTGCCTTTGACGAGCTTCTTCGGCCCCTTGTTGGCGGTCTTGCCAATCAGCAGGCGCTCAACGCGTCCGAAGGTATCGTCTTCGACAATGCGCAGCTGGTCGGCGAGGTCTTTCTTGTAGCGCTTCAGCTCGTCGTCGATGATCTGCTGCGCGCGCTTGTCGCGCTCTATGCCTTCGCGTGTGAACACCTGCACGTCGATCACCGTGCCCGACATGCCCGAAGGCACGCGCAGGCTGGTGTCCTTCACGTCGGACGCCTTCTCGCCGAAAATCGCGCGCAGAAGTTTTTCTTCCGGCGTCAGCTGGGTTTCGCCTTTCGGCGTCACTTTACCAACCAGCACATCGCCCGCTTCGACTTCCGCGCCGATGTAGATGATGCCCGACTCGTCGAGGTTGCCGAGCTGCGATTCGGAGAGATTTGAGATGTCGCGCGTAATCTCTTCCGGACCCAGCTTGGTGTCGCGCGCCACCACCGACAGCTCCTCGATGTGGATCGAGGTAAAGCGCTCGTCGGCGACCACGCGCTCGGAAATGAGGATGGAATCCTCGAAGTTGTAGCCGTTCCACGGCATGAACGCGACCAGCATGTTCTGGCCCAGCGCCAATTCGCCCATATCGGTCGACGCACCGTCGGCCACTACGTCGCCTTTGGCAATGTGATCGCCGACGCGCACGAGCGGCCGCTGGTTGATGTTGGTGTTCTGATTCGAGCGCGTGTATTTGACGAGATTGTATATGTCGACGCCGACTTCACCGGCGGTCGCTTCTTCATCGTTTACGCGTACGACGATACGGCTCGCATCGACATAGTCGACGATGCCGCCGCGATTCGCGCGCACGGCGGTTCCCGAATCGACGGCCACGGTGCGCTCGAGCCCGGTACCGACGAGTGGTTTCTCGGCACGCAGGCAAGGCACCGCCTGGCGCTGCATGTTCGAGCCCATCAACGCGCGGTTAGCGTCGTCGTGTTCGAGGAACGGAATGAGCGAAGCGGCGACCGAAACGATCTGCGCCGGCGCCACGTCCATATACTCGATGCGGTCCGGCGTTGCGAGTGTGAACTCGTTCTTGTTGCGGCACGACACCAGCTCGTCGGTGAATTTGTTTTTCTTGTCGAGCTCCGCGTTCGCCTGCGCGATCACGAACTTGCTTTCCTCGATCGCCGACAGGTAATGAATTTCGTCGGTCACGTGCGCACCCTTGACCACGCGATACGGCGTTTCGAGAAAACCGTACTCGTTGGTGCGTGCGTAGAGAGCCAGTGAGTTGATGAGGCCGATATTCGGGCCTTCCGGCGTCTCGATCGGGCACACGCGGCCGTAATGCGTCGGATGCACGTCGCGCACCTCGAAGCCGGCGCGTTCCCGCGTCAGGCCGCCCGGTCCAAGCGCCGAAACGCGGCGCTTGTGGGTGATCTCGGACAGCGGGTTGGTCTGGTCCATGAATTGCGACAGCTGCGAAGAGCCGAAGAATTCGCGGATCGCCGCCGATACCGGCTTGGCGTTGATGAGGTCGTGCGGCATCAGGTTTTCGGATTCAGCCTGGCTCAAACGCTCGCGCACCGCGCGCTCGACGCGCACGAGGCCGGCGCGGAACTGGTTCTCCGCGAGTTCGCCGACCGACCGCACGCGGCGATTGCCGAGGTGATCGATATCGTCGATTTCGCCGCGGCCGTTGCGCAGCTCGACCAGGATCTTGATGACTGCCACGATGTCTTCCTTCGACAGCGTGCCGGCGCCCGTCAGCTCGGAGCGGCCGACGCGGCGGTTGAATTTCATGCGGCCGACTGCCGACAGGTCGTAGCGGTCTTCCGAGAAGAACAAGCCGTTGAACAGCGTCTTCACGGCATCTTCGGTCGGCGGCTCGCCGGGACGCATCATGCGGTAAATGGCGACCATGGCCGCCATCTGATCAACGGTTTCGTCCACGCGCAGCGTCTGCGAGATATACGCGCCCTGGTCGAGGTCGTTCGTGTAAATGGTCTGGATCTTGTCGACGCCCGCATCGACGAGCTTTTTCAGCAGGTCTTCCGTGATTTCATCGTTCGCATTGGCGACAATTTCTCCGCTTTCCTTGTCGATCACGCTTTGCGCGAGCACGCGGCCGAGCAGGAATTCCTGCGGCACGCTGATCTTCTCGAGCTTTGCTTCCTGCATGTCGCGCACGTGCTTGACCGTGATGCGCTTGTCTTTCGCTACGATCACCTTGCCCGACTTGGTCACGAAATCGAAACGCGCGGTTTCGCCGCGCAGCCGTTCCGGCACGAGCTCGAACTCGATGTGGTCCTTGTGCAGACGGAAGGCGTCGAATGCGAAGAACTCCGCGAGGATCTGCTCGGGCGTGTACGACAGCGCTTTCAACAGGATCGTGACCGGCATCTTGCGCCGGCGGTCAACGCGGAAATACAGGTAGTCCTTGGGATCGTACTCGAAATCGAGCCACGAGCCGCGATACGGAATGATGCGCGCCGAGAACAGCAGCTTGCCCGACGAATGGGTCTTGCCGCGGTCGTGTTCGAAGAACACGCCCGGGGAACGGTGCAGCTGCGACACGATCACGCGCTCAGTACCGTTGATCACGAACGAGCCGGTGGTGGTCATGAGCGGAATTTCGCCCATGTAAACTTCCTGCTCCTTCACTTCCTTGACGGTTGGCTTGGAAGCCTCCTTGTCCATGATCGTCAGACGCACCTTGGCGCGCAGCGGTGCCGCGAACGTAAGGCCGCGCTGCTGGCATTCCTTGACGTCGAACGGCGGCTCGCCGAGCACGAAGCTGACGAATTCGAGGCGCGCATTCTTCGAATGGCTTTCGATCGGAAATATGCTTTGGAACGCCGCCTGCAGGCCTTCGCTCTTGCGCGAATCCGGCGCGGTGAATTCCTGCAGAAACGCCGCGTACGAATCAAGCTGAGTAGCCAGCAAATACGGCACCGGCAGCACGCTCGCGCGCTTGGCGAAACTTTTACGGATACGCTTTTTTTCAGTGAACGAGTAGCTCATTGAGGCTCCTCAAGTGTGAAATGCGGGTGAAAGACTGTCCAGGACCCAACGCACCGTTGTCGATGCGCTCGGTCGTGGCGTGTCCGCCACGAAAAAAATAGGGAAAGACTGGCGGTCGCCCGCCAGCCTCGCTGCACGTGCCAATTACTTGATTTCAGCCGTGGCGCCGGCGTCGATCAGTTGCTTGAGAATTGCGTCAGCATCGGCCTTCGACACGCCTTCTTTGACGGCCTTCGGTGCGGCATCGACCAGATCCTTGGCTTCTTTCAGGCCCAGGCCGGTCACCGCGCGCACGACTTTGATCACGTTGACCTTGCTCGCGCCGGAATTGCTCAAATGCACCGTGAACTCGGTCTGCTCGGCCGACGCAGCAGCAGCGCCGCCGCCAGCGGCCGGCGCTGCCACAGCGACAGTGGCCGCGGCCGCCGACACGCCGAATTTTTCTTCCATCATCTTGATCAGCTCGGCGATTTCGAGCACCGATTTGCCGCCGATCACATCTACCAGTTCTGCGTTTGTCATTGCCATTCTGTTCTCCAGTTCGTTGCTATGCAGTTAATATTAGGCGGCTTGCTTTTCTTTATGATCGCGTAGCGCGGCAAGAGTGCGCACCAATTTGCCCGGCACCTCGTTGATAGTCCGCGCCAGCGTCGCAATCGGCGCCTGCATGGTCCCCATCAGCTTGGCGAGCAGTTCTTCGCGGCTCGGCAAGTTAGCCAGATTGGCCACGTCTTTGGCAGACATGACCTGATTGGCCAGCGCGCCGGCTTTGATGACGAACTTATCATTGCCCTTGGCAAACTCGTGCAGCACCTTCGCGACCTTCACCGGATCGCTTGAAATACCGTAAGCGAGCGGCCCGACCATCTTGTCGGACAGTCCGGCGAACGGTGTTTCAGCGACGGCGCGGCGCGCGAGGGTATTCTTGAGGACGCGCAGGTAAACGCCCGAGCCGCGCGCTTTTTTGCGCAGATCGGTCATTGCCGCCACCCCAAGGCCGCGGTACTCGGCGACTACGATGGCTTGCGCCTTCGCAACCTCACCGCCGATTTCAGCCACTACCGCCTGTTTCTCTTCCAGATTAAGACCCAAGGCCTACCTCCATTCGTTAATGGCCGCGAACCGACATACACCAATTCGCAACCGACCCACGGCGACCTCAGTTCCAGGCATAAGCAACAAACCTGATTCATCGGGACACGCCGTCTGCGTAGAGTTCAGGATCCGGCAGCCTCGATTCGGGATTGGAAAAACCCGAATCAACAACCGCCGTCACCTTCGATTAAGCTTGTTTCAGCACGCCGGGCCCGGTATTCGAGATGTCTTGCTGATTCCCGAAGCCTGAATCCTGCATCCTGCTGCAAACCTCTACGGTCTTTGACAACCTGCCGGTTGCGCGATCTTCCTCGCTTTCCGGCAGCCCAAAGCCTTCAATACCAATTCGTTAGCAATAACTTCAAACTAAATTCTTCAGGCCGGCGTACCGCCCTGATCGATTCGCACTCCAGCGCCCATCGTGCTCGAGACCGATACCTTTTTCAGGTAGATCCCTTTGATGCCGGTCGGACGCGATTTGTTCACCGCGTCGAGCAGCGCCTGCATGTTTTCAACCAGCGCTTCGACGGTGAATGACGCGCGCCCTATCGTGCATTGAACGATGCCGGTTTTGTCGGCGCGATACTGCACCTGGCCTGCTTTCGCGTTCTTGACGGCTGCCGCAACATCCTGCGTGACGGTGCCGACTTTCGGGTTAGGCATCAGACCGCGTGGCCCGAGTATCTGGCCGAGGGTGCCGACTACCCGCATCGTGTCCGGAGTCGCGATCACGACGTCGAAATCCATCTTGCCGCCCTTAATTTCGGCAGCGAGGTCGTCGAGGCCGACGATGTCGGCGCCTGCGTCCTTCGCGGCCTTGGCCTTGTCGCCCTGCGCGAACACGGCGACGCGCACTGTCTTACCGGTTCCCGCGGGCAATACGACCGAACCGCGCACGGTCTGGTCCGATTTCTTGGCGTCGATGCCGAGGTTGATCGCGACGTCGATCGACTCATTGAATTTCGCCGTCGCGTTTTCCTTGACGATCTTCATCGCGTCGGCCAGCGGATACACCTTGTTGCGGTCGACTTTGGTCGCGAGCGCCTTGTAACGTTTGGATATGGCGGCCATTTTAGACACCCTCCACTTCAACGCCCATGCTGCGCGCGCTGCCGGCGATGGTGCGAACCGCGGCATCGAGGTCGCCCGCCGTAAGATCAGGCATCTTGGTCTTGGCGATTTCTTCCGCCTGGGCGCGCGTGAGTTTGCCGACCTTGTCGGTATGCGGTGTCTTGCTGCCTTTATCGAGCTTCAGCGCTTTCTTGATCAGCACCGACGCAGGCGGCGTCTTAATGATGAACGTGAAGCTCTTGTCCTGAAATGCGGTGATTACGACCGGCAACGGCAGGCCGGCTTCCATTTTCTGGGTCTGCGCGTTGAATGCCTTGCAGAACTCCATGATATTGAGACCACGCTGACCCAAGGCCGGCCCGATTGGAGGGCTCGGGTTGGCTTTGCCGGCGGGCACTTGCAGCTTGATATAACCGACGATCTTTTTTGCCACGGTGACTGCTCCTTTTAGTGGGTGGTAGCGGGCGGCGGTTTTACGCTACCCTCCCCGTTCAACACACTGCCTGTTACGAATTCGAAAAAACTACGCTTTCTCGACCTGCCCGAAATCCAGTTCCACCGGCGTGGAGCGGCCGAAAATCGTGACCGCGACACGCAATTTGCTCTTGTCGTAGTTCACGTCTTCCACCGTGCCGTTGAAATCGGTAAACGGACCTTCCTTGACCCGCACCATCTCGCCGTTCTCGAACAGGATCTTCGGGCGCGGCTTTTCGACGCCTTCCTGGATCTGGTGCAGGATGTTCTGCACTTCCTTTTCCGAAATCGGCGTCGGCTTGGTCGATGTGCCGCCGACGAAGCCGGTAACCTTGGCGGTGCTCTTGACCAAGTGCCACGTGTCGTCGGTCATTTCCATTTCAACCAGCACGTAGCCGGGGAAAAATTTGCGCTCCGAAATGTTCTTCTGACCGCTTTTCATTTCGACGACTTCTTCCACCGGCACCAATATCTGGCCGAACTGGTCCTGCATGCCGGCCCGAGAAACACGGTCGATCAGCGCCCGCTGCACGCTTTTCTCGAAGCCGGAGTACGCGTGGACTACATACCATTTCTTGCTCATGAATCGCCCTGACCCATCAGTATGCGTACCGCCCATAACAACCCCGCATCTATCAACCATAAAAACAGCGCCATCACGAATACGAAGGCGAATACGACGCCTGTCGTCTGCAAGGTCTCTTTGCGTGTCGGCCATACGACGCGCTTGGTTTCCTCGATCGATTCCTGCGCGAACGCAAAAAACTCCTTGCCCGGCGCGCTGGTCCAGAACACCACGATGCCGGCGACGGCACCACCGATGACCGCGGCGACGCGCGCGATCAACGGGCTCTGATCCCAGTAGTAAAACCCCGCAATGCCAGCGATCAACAGCGCGATTGCGACTGCAATTTTTAACTTGTCTGCCATGTTTCCCGTTCAGCGCTGCATGTTACGAGTCAATGACGCACTTTCGGTTCCGGCCGTCACGCCGACTCTTAACTGACCACGCTCAACAGCTTGTCCTGGCAGGCCAGGAGGGAATCGAACCCCCAACCTTCGGTTTTG
>JANYDM010000026.1 GCA_025363575.1 Betaproteobacteria bacterium
CGTCCGTAAGCTGAGGAGGCGGGACGGATTGTCGGTCGCTGAATTGGCCCGACGTGCCGACGTCTCTGAAGAAGAATTACGGCAAGTTGAGCATGATCCGCACTACACGGCCCGGCCCCATCTGATTCATCAACTATCCAATTACTTCTCGGTTCCGTTGGTGGCGCTGTCTCAAATGGCCGGCACGACGGACCAATTTGACCGCGTTCTTTATAACGAGACTGTCAGGTACGCCGCGTACTCTGATGATCTTGGGACGATGAGCAACGAGGAACGGCTCGCACTTGACGCCTTTGTTGGGACTCTTGTTGATCGAGCAAAGGCTAGTGTGTGGAACAAGTAATTGTTGGCGAGATTGAGAAACGGAAAATACGGGCGCAAGTCGATCGAATTCTGCGGGATCTCGGCCGTCCTGAGCCGCCGCTGAATTTGGCCGACGTGCGTGCATTACTGTCCCTAGATCTTCAGTATTACAGCAGCACGGACCAGGGCCTCATCGCAGAGCTAACTCATCGTTTCACCTTAATTGCCAAGAAACAGCTACCGGATCTGGGTAATCACCTTATTGCCGCGCTTGCCAAATCCCGCCTCTGCGCCTTTTGGGTCCCTGAGAGCTCGCGAATACTGATCGATTCGGACGTGCCAACGCCCAAGCACCGTTGGATCGAAGCTCACGAAATCACGCACAGCGTAACCGACTGGCACAAAAGCTTCTTGCTCGGCGACAACCCCCAGACTTTAGATCCGGCATGTCGGCCCGTAATTGAAGCCGAGGCGAATTATGGCGCGGGCCGCCTTCTATTTCTGCAGGATCAATTTTCGCTTGAAGCCCGTGCCCTGCCGCTGTCGTTCACATCAATCATAGAACTTTCGAGGCGATACACGAATTCAATCGTGTCCACGTTCTGGCGCACAGTCGAGGAGCGCGATCCCGCACAGGCTGTGTTTGGCATCATCAGCATTCATCCCCGCCATCCGAATGTTGGTGAACATGATGGCCCGAATCCGTGGCGTTATTTCATTCGATCGCCTGCCTTTGTCACCCAATTTGCGTCTGTTTCCGCGAATGATGTGTTTGCAGTCGTAACGCGACAGGCAACTTACCGGCGAGTCGGACCTGTCTTTTCCGCCGACCACGTATTGACTGACGCGATTGGCGACGATTGGGAATTTCGTATCTTGAGCCATTCGACCGGGCATGCTTTGCTGACGCTGGGTTATCCGGTTCAGCGACGCTCCATTGTCGTAGCGGCGGCCGCGACCCGCTAGCATCAACGCGAGGTGGTGATGAAATGGCTACAAGCGCTCAGCGCCGGAGTTCGCCGAGCTGCTCGCTTGGCAAAGCCAAAGCGTGCTCAGACAAGGATACGCACAGACTCATTTTATCGGCGTCGCAGGCTGGACATTCAGCGGTGCGCCGACAGCACAAGCCTGCCACCTCCGATGCAGTGGGCTGCGTGCCACCCATCGACCATTGAGCGATATAAGGCAACAATGACTTGCCCGAACGGACACGCGTTGACACTTCGGGAGCACTCCATAGAATCGGACGGAACCGTATCGCCGAGCGTCGTATGTCCAAAAAAGGACTGTCATTTCCATGCATACGTCCGCTTGTCCAACTGGACCTTTGGGCGAATCACCTAAAGAGAGGGATGGAGCCGATGAAGCCGATCGCAGCCTGTCACCATAACGCTGCCGAAGAATGTAGAAGCCCAGATTGTGAATCACTTCGAGGAACGCAGCACGAAGTAGCATTCCCGGCAACTATCACTGTTGTCAGCACTGCTGACATGCGCCATCGGGTTGCGCGTTTGCAGTGCTAACAAGCTTTCACCCGGTTCCGTTGTCTCCAATGGGGACAATTTTCTCGGTCAGCCGCAACTTGCGCCAAACGCGTAACGTTAGATGATGCATACGGGAATCTTCATCCGCATGGTCTGGCGGACCAAGCCATGACGCGCCCCGCGCCAACAGTCCCCGCATTTCTGCGCCAATCGTCTGCGCCAACGCGCATCGTTACTACCGGTGCGTACCGGTAGTGACGATGCGCTGGGACCCGCGCCAATGCTGGTTCCTGGCGCAGTTTTTTCCGGTACAGAGCCCCTAAAAGCTCCGTGACGGGCTCTCAACTGGCGCATTCAACCTCTGCGGATGACTGGCGCGATGGCGGCATGTAGCCGATCCACCGCAGTCCAATCAGCTGCCATTGAATGTCGATTCCCACGCTGGCGCAATGATATTGGACGCACGTTCAACGGCGGCGGTTTCCGGTTACGCGACGCTTCTCTCAATATTTTGTGCCGCGGCCAATCCATCGACCGAGAAAGACTGCAGATTGACTGCGATCGTACTGCATGCCGGCTCCGGAAGAACTGCAGAGCAACTGCAACCGGAGTTTTAGCATCCGGCCAATGAAGTATTTTGCGACTAGCAATCAATGGACTTTAAAAGAAATTTTCGCCGTGTGTATGAAATCATATACACCACATGCATATTTTGCGGAACTCATTTCGATGGGCTGCGGTCACAGCCTCAGTCGCATGACAACGTGATAATCCATTGTCGTCCGATACGGTCTTTGCAGTAGTCGAACAGGATTTTACGGTGGCCCCGACAGCCCGCTTGATGCGCGTAATCGCATCCCCCGCTCGGGTAGAGCGCCTTTAAACCGATTGAATCGCCTGAGAACCGGTGGCCGCAAGGCTTGGCGATACTCGTAAGTTAATTAGTCGTCCGCAAGTCGGCGCCGTACACAGCGCATGATTCACGCGCTCGCAGCATGCCTACCGTTCGTGGTAGCGGTTGCACCCTTCCTTCTAGGGAGGTTTGTACGTTTCGGTCCGACTGTGCATGTCCGTAAGTTCCGGACGACTCCATGTTGCATTCCTGGGCCCAACAGGGCTGACGTGCGTTCGCTTCACGTGAAACGCGCGTTAGGCACGGTCGCTGGACAGCTAGCGCTGTCTGGCGACGAAGCCCAGGTTGGCAACTCATGGATGGCCAGAATACCGGCCATCCTCTCTTGCACCGCGAGTGGCGCAATGCCGCTCGCCGAATGATCCTCGTTACGGATGAGCACCGGCGTCAGTACGACGCCCTTTAGGCCTGGGTCAATGGCCTTCGATGGTCACGGTGCCGAGAGGTGCCGACATCGATGCCGCATGAAAGCGCCGTGCAGCGCTGGCAAGCAACAAAACAACTGCACGAAACGGGAGTGGTGTCCCGGGTCCCTCGTAGTGCTCGTCCTGCTTAGGCTGGCGAGACGGACAGTAACACTAACCTGACTGGCAGTACACACCGGTAGCAGAAATGAAGTTTGGAACAAGGCAGCGAGGCCCGATGAGCGTTCAAAAAGTGCAAAAGCAGGCAGATCCGGTCCAACCCCCCTCATTTTTGGCAGGGTTAGGCGAGGCGCCGGCATTGGCAAATCCGCAAAATCGGTGTTGCAACAACGCACATCAGGCGATGTGAAATCTGGAGATTGGAGGAAACATGAGAGATCTGAACTACGAACTAAAGAAACTCTGCCTGCGCAACAGCGACGGCAGTTACGCAACCCAGTATGCGCGCGAACGCATTCTGACGCAGGTCGCGAACCAGTTGCACGAGATGGGGTTCCGGGACATGCGGGCGTCGAGCCTGAAGCCCAAGCACATCGAGGCACTGGTTGAGCGCTGGAAGGCTGAGGCACTTGCTATCGGGACGATCAAGAATCGGATGACGGAATTACGCTGGTGGGCGGAGAAGATCGCCAAGCAAGGCGTCATTGCCAGGGACAACGACCAATATGGGATTGCCAGGCGGCAATGCGTAACCAATGTCAGCCAGGCACGCACGCTGACCGCTGAGGATCTGGCAAAGGTCACCGACCCTTACACCGAGCTATCGCTCAAGCTGCAGGTCGCATTCGGGCTGCGCCGCGAAGAGTCGATCAAGATCCGGCCGCAGTGGGCAGATCGAGGCGACCGCCTGTTTCTCATGGACAGCTGGACCAAGGGTGGGCGCGAGCGCGAAATACCAATTACCACGCCAGAACAACGCGCGCTGCTCGACTCCGCAAAAGCGTTTGCAGGAAGCGGCAGCCTGATCCCCAAAAAGCTGACTTACGTGGAGCAGCTTAACCGGTTCAAGACCCAGTGCGCGCAGGCCGGGATTCGCCATGTGCACGGCCATCGACATTACTACGCACAGGTGCGCTACGCGCAGCTAACCGGATGGACCTGTCCAGCCAAGGGCGGACCGACCTCTAGGCAGCTTACACCCGAACAAAAGAGCATAGACCGTGAAGCCCGCATGACGATCACCCGGGAGCTGGGCCATGGTCGTACGCAGGTCACAGCGATTTATCTTGGGCGGTGATTTTGGTTATCCGTGATATTGCGAGACTTGAACCATGACACTTGAAGAGCAACTGCGGCAGCTAACAACCGGCCGGAAGGCCAAACGGCTGAATAGCCTGTGGCCGACGATCGAAGAGAAGTTGGCCGAGGGGGTCTCCCATGCAGAGATTTTGCGTTTGTTAAACGAAAGCGGCCTTGAGCTCTCCGAACGGACCTACAAGAGCTACCTCTACCGATTCCGAAAGCGACGCCGAACCGCGGGGCGACAGTCAGCCCGGATTTGTTTGGCAGAAAACACGGCACTTCAATCCGGCAGCGCGTCGCAGGCAGCAACATCGCCTGCTTCAGCCGAGATTGGGGCACACAAGCGGCCGCCGACGTTTGACTATAACCCGCGCGGCATTCCAGAACTTTTGTAGAGAGGTATTTATATTATGCAAAACACTGTTCATTTCGTCCTGCAAGCCAAAGGCGGCATCGGCAAGTCCTTTGTCAGCACGCTGCTCGCCCAGCACATCATCAACGAGACCGGCACAGTCCGCTGCTTCGATACCGACCAGGAAAATACCACGTTCCAGCATTACGCAGCGTTGTCGGTGCAGCATGTCGTCGTGACTGGCCAGTCGCGGTTAATCGATCCCAAGAAGTTTGACTCCCTGATGGAGACGCTGCTGACCGAAGCGGGCAATTTCGTCATCGATACCGGCGCCAATACGTTCTCCAATCTGCTTGCCTATATGGTCGAGAACGAGGTCTTCGCGTTGCTGCGGCAGGCCCGCAAAACCGTCTACGTGCACACCATCGTCGGTGGTGGGGACACCCTTGCAGACACTGCCAATGGCTTTTACGCAATTGCGCAGAATGTCCACGGAACGCGAATTGTGCTCTGGTTCAACGAGCACTTTGGCGACATCAAAACGGCGGAAGGCAAGCCGTTCACGGCAACCCAGGCGTACCAGCAGAGTGCTGGCAGGCTCACCGGCACCCTGACGCTTTACCGGCGTAACCCGGCAACGTTCGGTGAGGACATCCGCAAGCTCAATACCAAGCGCCATACGATTGCGCAGGCGTTGGCCTCGCCCGAGTACACGCTGATGGAAAAGCAGCGCATCAAAACTTTCAGTCGGGACGTATTCGATCAGCTGAGGGTGCTCAGATGGTGAATTGCATGCGCCAACTGTCCGCTTAACCCCGCAATCCAACCAGAACCAGAAGGTAATAAAATGAGCGATTCGATCCAGCAACGGCTTTCAATTCTTCGTCGCAAGCAAGTGCAGGCCCGCACGGGGCTTGCTCGCAGCACGATCTACCTACACATCAAGAACGGCACATTTCCGCGTCCGGTGCCGCTGGGCCCTCGCGCGGTCGGGTGGCTTGAATCCGAGATAAGTGACTGGATCGCGGAGCGTGTGCGAATCGCCCGCGGGGATACGAATCCTACAAGCTGATCGATTGCACACGTGTACCAAGTGCGGAACGCCAGTGCAATGAACTGTGTCGCCGACGAGTGGGTAGTTTTTGTTCTAAAATGGACAAAAATAGACGAACACTACGCAATAGTTTAGGTTTGTTGGTATTTATGTTGGTATCGGGCATCGGAGAGCGGCATCGCTGCACAATGTATCAGCAGGTTACGCCGCAAATATGATTGAGGCTCCGGCACCAGGATTACACTCACTTTCACTTCACTCCACTGCAAGCCCGTGCGGGCGATGGTAAGCTTGCGGCATGCACATTAATTCGTGCACCTGAAAATCCAGAGACCTGAATGATTGTTTTCAATCTGACCTGCGGAAATGACCACAGCTTCGAAGGCTGGTTTGCTTCGGCGGCCGAATTTGACCGCCAGCAGACCTCGACGCAGCTGAATTGCCCGATGTGCGGCAGCAATACCATCAGCAAAGGCCTGCATGCGCCTTACATCAATAGCGGCACCGCATCGCAGCCGGCGCGCGCGCAAGCGCTCCAGCCCGCGCCGACTACGGCTGACCAGTACATCAATATCGGCGCGGAGGTCACGAAGTTCATCGAGCATTTGATCGCCAACACTGAAGACGTCGGCAACGAATTCCCGGAAGAGGCGCGCAAAATCCATTATCAGGAAGCGCCGCAGCGGAAGATACGCGGCAACGCGTCGAACGATGAAGTCGAGGAGTTGCGCGAAGAGGGCATTGAAGTCGTCGCCGTGCCGGTTCCCCGTCATCTGCTGGATAAGCCGCATTAGCGAAAGCAGCGGTTGTTGTTGCGCCTGCTTTGCAGAACCCGCCGCTCGCGGTCTCTCATGCGCGTTCGTTATCGGCATTACACTCGGTGCTTCTCTGCCCGCGAAAATACTGGATTTGATGTTAGATCAAGCCCGGCGCTCGCAGGCCCGATGAATTCATGGCCGTGGATTGATTGATGATATGTCGTTAAGTGCGGGAAGCAGAATATTTGCAGTGCTTGCGCATGTTGCGTGCGCAGGTTTAGTAGTTGCGACGCTGGCCGATGACGCCCAGGCGCAATTGCACGCCAAGCCCGTCACTGAATCGACGCCGGCTTACGTGCTGGAAGGCTATCGCGTGCTGCCGCCGCCGGGCAAGAATTGGTTTGAAATGCAGCGCGACCGCCAGCAGGCGCTATTCGGCAAGAAGATCGATTCGCCCACGCACTCGTTCGTCGCCACCGCGACCTCGGGGCTCATCGACGAGAAATTCGAAACGCGCGAACAGTTCAGGGAGTATGTGAACAAGATGCGCACGGCCGAATTCGATGCAGCGCGATTCCGCGTCATCGAGTTCGACTCTTCGATTGATAGCACCGTCGAAGCGTGGTGCGTGCGTTACCGCTTTAAGCGCGCCGACAAGGATGCAGTGTTGTCACGCAATCGCACGCTGCTGCTCGAGGACTACGGCATTACCTGCCTGCACCCGCAGAAAAAAGAACTAGTGGTCGACGTCGGCTATTCGGAGCGCGGGCGCCCGGCTGAGCTTAGCGCCGAGTTGCGCAAGGAAGGCGAGGCCTTTATGCGCAGCATGGAATTCGCGAAGCCCTGAACATGGCAGTCACGTTCGATGACGTGCGCGCAGCGGCGGCTGCATTGCGGGGCGCTATCGAAGAGACGCCGTGCCTGCATTCGCGCACGCTGTCGGAACTGACCGGCGCCGGGGTCTATCTGAAGTTTGAAAATCTGCAATTTACCGCCGCGTTCAAAGAGCGCGGCGCGCTGAATAAGCTGCTCTCGATGACGGCTACCCAGCGCAGCGCCGGTGTGATCGCCGCATCCGCGGGCAATCACGCGCAAGGCGTCGCGTACCACGCGCAGCGGCTTGGCATCCCCGTCGCCATCGTCATGCCGCGCTTTACTCCGCACGTCAAGATCGAGCGCACGCGCGGCCACGGCGCCGAAGTGATTCTGCATGGTGACGATTTCGATGCCGCACGCGCGCACACCGAGCTAATTGCCGCGGAACGCGGTCGTATGATCGTGCATCCGTACGACGACGAGAAAATCATTGCCGGGCAGGGCACGCTCGCGCTCGAAATGCTGGCGGCGTGGCCTCACCTTGATACGCTGATTGTGCCGGTCGGCGGCGGTGGCTTGATCGCAGGTGTGGCCATCGCCGCCAAGGCAATCAAGCCCGGGATCGAAATCGTCGGCGTGCAAACCGAGCGCTACCCGTCCATGTATTGCATGCTGCGCGGGCAAGACCCTCAATTCGGCGTGAGCACGATAGCCGATGGCATTGCGGTCAGGAACCCGGGCAAACTTACATTGCCGGTCGTGCGCGACCTGGTAGATGATGTGGTGCTGGTTGGCGAGGGCATGCTCGAGCAGGCCATCGTCATGTTTCTTGAAATTGAAAAGACCGTGGTCGAAGGCGCCGGTGCAGCCGGGCTCGCCACGCTGCTGGCATATCCGCAACGCTTCCAAGGCAAGCGTGTCGGCCTGATTCTGTGCGGCGGCAATATCGACCCGCTGGTGCTGGCCGATATCATCGAGCGCGGCATGGTGCGCGCCGGACGGCTGACGCGCCTCAACGTTGAGCTCAGCGACCTGCCGGGTTCCCTCGCGCAGGTCACCGCTTGCATCGCCGCGACAAACGCGAACATCGAAGAAGTCCATCATCAGCGCACGTTCACGCATTTGCCGCTGCAAACGACCGCGGTAGAGTTCGTCCTGCGCACGCGCAACCAGGCGCATGCAAGGGAGATTGTTGCCACGCTCACCGGGGCGGGATTCATCGCGCGCCTGGACTCCGCTGCCGAATAAGGCGCGCGGTCTCGCGCTGCCGCTATTCCACCTTGATGCCGGCGACCTTGATGACTTTTCTCCAGCGCTCGGATTCGATGCGCATGAACTTTGACAGCTCATCAGGCGTGCTGCTGCGCGGCTCGGCGCCCTGACTTGCCAGCCGCCTGGTCATCTCAGGATCAGCCAATATTTGAACAACCTGCTTGTTGAGCCTGACGATGATGTCATGCGGAGTTTTTGCGGGCGCGAACATTCCATACCACGTGACATTTTCGAATCCCGGCACGCCCGCTTCCGACACCGTGGGAATATCCGGCACCGCACGCGAGCGTTGCGCACTGCCAACCGCGAGTCCCTTCAGCTTGCCGCTGGCCACCAACGGCAGCACCGACGGCATGCTGTTGAACATCAATTGCACCTGTCCGCCTATGAGGTCCGTAATAGCGGGGCCCGTGCCTTTGTATGGCACATGCACGATATCGGTGGCGGTCAGCGCTTTGAATAATTCCATGCCCATGTGATTGGGCGAGCCCTGGCCGACCGAAGCATAATTGAGCTGGCCGGGCCGCGATTTGGCGAGCGCAATGAGTTCCTTCACCGTGTTGACCGGCACGGAGCTTGTCACGACCAGTAGCTGCGGATTCAGCACGAGCAGGCTTACCGGTGCGAAGTCGTTGACTGCGTCGTACGGGAGCTTGCTCGACAGGGCCGGATTGATCGTCAAGCCCGCCGACGTGCCGAACAACAGTGTGTAGCCGTCGGCGACTGATTTCGCGGCCAGGTCAGTGCCGATGACGCCGCCGGCTCCCGCGCGATTATCGATGACAATCTGCTGTCCCCAGGCTTCCGTGAGCTTGGCGCCGACGGCGCGCGCAACGACGTCTGTGGGGCCGCCGGGCGGGTAAGTGACGATCCAACGTATGGGCCGGTTTGGATACTGCTGCGCAAGCGCGCTGTCGCATGTGATTATCAGCAAAGCAGCGGACAGACATGTATGCGACAGGTTTATAGCTTTCATCGGTTCACTCCAGGCGGATGCGGCTTGCGCGTATCACTTTACCCCAGCGTATAGTTTCGGCACGCATGTAAGCGGCAAGTTGTTGCGGCGTAGTGTTCGCGGGCTCGACGCCGTGCTGCGTGAACTGGCGCTCGATCGCGGGCGACACCAGGATTCTGACCAGTTGTGCGTGCAGGCGATCGATGATAGCGGCCGGCGTGCGGCGCGGTAGAAACACTGCGTACCAGGTCACCAGCTCGTAGCCCGCTACCGTTTCGGACATTGTCGGCGTATCGGGTATCGCCGCCGTGCGTTTTGCCGCGCCGGTGGCGAGCAGTTTCAGTCGGCCCGCCGTGACATGCGGTTGAACGGACGGCAGGCTCGTGAACATGAGCTGCACCTGGCCCGCGATCATGTCGGTCAGCGCAGGCGCCGTGCCTTTGTATGGCACATGCAGCATATCGATCCCCGTCGCCTGCTTGAGCAACTCCATGCCCAGGTGGCCGGTCCCGCCGGTCTGCACTGAAGCGTAGTTGAGCTGGCCGGGCCGCGATTTTGCATAAGTGATGAGCTCCCCCACCGACGCGACGGGCAGCTTCGCGTTCGCAACCAGCACTTGCGGGGACATCACCACTTGTGTCACCGGTGCAAAATCGCGCACCGCGTCATAGGGCAGCTGCGTCGTCAGCAATGGCAAAGTGACGAGTTGACCCGGCGTGCCCAGCAGCAGCGTGTAGCCGTCAGGATTGGCACGAGCGACGATTTCCGTGGCGATCACGCCGCCGCCGCCGGACCGGTTGTCGACTATGACCTGTTGTCCAAGCGCTTCCTGCAGCCGTGACGCCAGCGCACGGCCGACGAGATCTGTCGGGCCGCCGGGCGTGTAGGGAATGACCATGCGCAACGGCCGTACCGGATAGTTGTCCGCAACAGCCGCCGGCTGCACGGAAATCCATGCGGTCATGGACGTGACTGCGATGCGCGCAATGAGTGTGGCTGGATTCTGCATCGAGGGCGCTGTGCGCCTTGTTATGGGAGGAGGCAGGAGCCTCGATGATGCCGCAAATTGGTGCGTCCACCAATAGCCCCGGCTCTTGCGCGTGGATATAATGACGCACGCCACCAGACGCCGTTCAGGCGCGGGCCCTCACGTGCAACAGCTACCGCCACAGGAGATAAAGCGATGATGAACTTGCCGCGTTCCACGATGCTGCTTCTTTTGATGATCATGTGCTGGCTGGCAAGCACTTCGTTGTATGCGCAGGGCCGCTGGGTCAAGCTTGCTCCACTGCCGGAGCCCGCCGAAGAAGTGCTCGGTGCTGCTGCCGGCGGCAAGCTTTATGTATTCGCTGGCCTGGCCCCAGGCTGGAAACCCAAAGCCATGGTGTACGAGTACGACCCGGCGGGCGACAAGTGGACGAAGAAAAAACCGATGGCGTTGCCGTCGCACCATGTGGCAATCACAGAACACAAGGGCAAGATCTACGCATTCGGCGGCTTCGTCCTGCCGGCCTCGGGCCCGGCCGCGTGGCAGCCGATCGACAATGCATTCGAATACGATCCGGCAGCGGACACCTGGAAGGCCCTGGCGCCGATGCCGACCAAACGCGGCGCGGCGGGCGCGGTCGGCGCAGGCGACAAGCTCTACGTAATCGGCGGTGCCACCATGCTGCCCAATTCCAAGGACACGGGTATACACCCCACGCGCGCGCATCGTTCGCTCACCACGGTCGAGGAATATGACCCGGCTGCCAACACATGGCGTGAGCGCGCCATGATGCCGACGCCGCGCAATCATCTTGCGATAGGCGCGGTCAACGGCAAAATCTACGTAATCGGCGGACGCGTCGGCGGCGCGTTCATCTCGGGCGGGGGCAACCGGCTCGATCTGGTTGAGGAATACGACGTCGCTGCAGATAGCTGGAATCCAGTGCGTGCTCGCATGCCGACCGCACGCAGCGCCGTCGCATTTGGCGTGCATGGCGGCCGTGTTTATGTAGCGGGCGGCGAGCATCAGGAATATCACCTGTCCACGGCGTTCCGCGCCTTCGAAGGTTACGATGCCGCGAAAAAAGAATGGTTTGTGATGCCGCCGATGCCGCTGCAGCGGCACGGACTGGCCGGCGCCGTGCTCGGCAATCGCTTCCACCTCATCAGCGGAGATGTGCAATCCGCGGGTACGGGCCTTGAAATGCACACCGACGAGCACGATGCGTACGAGTTCGAGAGCACTGCGAAATAATTTCCGGCCCGTGCACTGACGCCGCCAGGCCGGCGCCAGTGCAAACCGCCATGATTTGCATGTCGCGGCAATGCCTGCCGCGACTTCCTATAAACTACGCGCTTTTCCCAACGGACGACATGCCATGCAAACGAATACGGACAAACTCATCGCCACCAAGGAAAACGGCATTGGCTGGATTATATTCAACAATCCAGCGCGCCATAACGCGGTTTCGCTCGAAATGTGGCAGGGCCTGACAACGACGCTCGAAGCCTATGCCGCCGATCCCGAAGTGCGTGTCGTCATATTGAAGGGGGCGGGGGAAAAGGCCTTCGTCGCCGGCGCCGATATCTCGCAGTTCAAGGAAAAGCGATCGAGCCCTGAAGCCGTCGAGCTTTATAACACGACTGCCGACAAAGCCGGCCAGACGCTGCAAACCTGTCCCAAGCCGACCATCGCCATGGTGCGCGGCTATTGCATAGGCGGCGGCACGGCGCTCGCCGTCGGTTGCGACATCCGTATCGCGGCCGACGATGCACGCTTTGGCGTGCCCGCGGCGAAACTCGGATTGGGTTACCGTTTCACCGGCATCCGTCGTCTGGCCGACGTGGTCGGCCCGGCTTTCACGGCGGAAATTTTCTTCACCGCGCGCCAATTCAATGCGCAGGAGGCGCTGCAGATGAATCTCGTCAACCGCGTCGTGCCTGCCGCCGAGCTGGAAAAATATACGCTCGACTATGCCAATACCATCGTAAACAACGCGCCGCTCACCATCGCTTCGGTAAAGCGGAGCATCATCGAATACCTGCGTGATCCGGCCAAGCGCGATCTGGCGTTATGCCAGAAACTGGTCGACGACTGCTACGCCAGCGCCGACTACAAGGAAGGCCAGGCCGCGTTCATGGAAAAGCGCAAACCCGCGTTCGCGGGGCGCTGACCGCGCAAGAACGTGGAGGGGGTTCTGGTATAATTTATCCCAGACGGAGCCGCCAAGTTCTGCATCCCCCAGTGCCATTCAGAAGTTTTGCCGCGATGCCGGTAAGCCGCCGCGCAGCAGCACTCCGAACAAGAACCCGCTGACAAAGGACGACATGAAGTTCGACGCAAACCGCCCCGATCTCACCATAGGCGTGCTCGGCACGGGCGCCATGGGCCGCGGCATCGTGCAAGTGGCCGCCGGCGGCGGCATGAATGTGCTGATGATGGATACGCGTGCCGGCGCTGCTGCCGAGGCGCACGAATTCGTCGCCAAGATGCTGGCCCGCGCGGCTGAAAAGGGCAGCATGACCAAGGAAGATGCGGCGGCTGCAACGGCGCGCATCAAAGTCATCAATGCACTGACCGAATTCAAACCGTGCCATGCGGTCATCGAAGCAGTAGTCGAGAACCTCGACGTCAAGCGCCAGGTGTTTGGCGAGCTCGAAAACATCGTGGCGCCGGACTGCATACTTGTTTCCAATACCTCGTCGATGTCGGTGACGAGCATCGCCGCAAAAATGAAGACGCCGCAGCGCTTTGCCGGCTTTCATTTTTTCAATCCCGTGCCGTTGATGCGGCTGGTCGAAGTCATTTCCGGGTTGTTGACCGAAGAATGGGTGTGCGAAGCTCTGGTCACCATCGGCAAGCGCATGACGCGCGAGCCGGTGCGCTGCACCGATGCGCCGGGTTTTCTCGTCAACCAGGTCGGCCGCGGTTTCTCGCTCGAAGCCACGCATCTGGTCTATGAAGGCATTTCCACTTTTGTCGATGTCGATCGCGTGATGCGCGACGTCGGCGGGTTTCGCATGGGCCCGTTCGAACTGATGGAACTGACCGGGCTGGATGTCACGCAACCGGCGTCGAACCTGATCTACAACCAGTTCTTTCAGGAGCCGCGCTACCGGCCCAGCCTGATCATGCAATCGCGCTACGAAGCGGGTGTGCTGGGGCGCAAAACGAAAAAGGGTTTTTACAACTACGACGCAGACATGAAGCCCATCATCGCACCTGAACCCGCGGCACCGACTGCGCGGCCTGAGAGCGTGTGGGTCAGCAAGGTAGAGCCGGCAGGGCATGCCGTATTGACCGAACTGCTCGGCAAGTTGGGCGCGAATATCGAGTCCGGAGCGAAACCAAGCGCCAAGGCGCTGTGCCTGGTGACGCCGATAGGTGATGACGCGACAACGTGCGCAGTAGAGCAGGGGTTGGATCCCAAGCGCACCGTGGCAGTAGATACCCTGTTCCCCATGGTCAAACGTCGCACCATCATGGGCACGCCGTTGACCGACATGGCCTATCGCGATGCCGCGCATGGCTTGCTGGCTTCCGATGGCGTGCCTGTCACCGTGTGCCGAGACAGCCCGGGCTTCATTGCCCAACGCATCATCGCGATGGTAGTGAATATCGGTTGCTCGATTGCGCAAAGCCGCACAGGCACGCCGTCCGACATCGACAAGGCCGTCACGCTAGGCCTGAATTATCCGAACGGCCCGTTCAAGTTCGCCGACGTGCTGGGTGTCGAGCGCATACATCGCGTGCTGACTGCAATGAATCGCATATACGCCGATCCGCGCTACCGTCCCAACATCTGGCTCACGCGCCGCGCCAAGCTCGGCGTATCCGCTCTCACCACCGAACCCTGACCGACGACAGAAGGAACTCCCATGCTTGACGCCTATATTTACGATGGAAAGCGCACCCCGTTCGGCCGTTATGCCGGCAGCCTGGCGAAAGTCCGCCCGGACGACTTGCTGGCAAGCGCAATCAAGTCGGTGCTTGCGGGCAGCAAATTCAAAGCCGAGCAGATCGAAGACATCGTTGTCGGCTGCGCGAACCAGGGCGGCGAAGACGCGCGTTGCGTTGCGCGCCACGCGGGCCTTTCGGCGGATTTGCCGATCGAAATCCCCGGCACGGTGCTGCAGCGCAACTGCGCGAGCGGCCTCGGTGCCATTGCGCATGCCGCACATTCGATCACTGCGGGCGAGGGCGATGTGTTTCTCGTGGGCGGCACGGAAAGCATGAGCCGCGCGCCGTTCGTGTTTGCCAAGAGCGAAAACCCGTTCGCGCGCGATCTGCGCATTTATGACAGCACGATAGGTCCGCGCTTCTCGAATCCCAAGTTGGACAAGCTCTACGGCAACGATCAGATGCCGCAGACCGCCGACAACCTGGCCAAGGAATACGACATCAAGCGTGAAGAAGCCGACGCATTCGCGCTGGCATCGCAACAGAAATATTCAATCGCCAAAGGCGAGGGCTTTTTTACCGGCGAAATCGGCCCGGTCGAGATGCCGGCCAGCCGCAAGGGCCCGGTGCCGGCCGTCGCCGATGACGAGCATCCGCGCCCGCAGACCGACATGGCAACTCTCGCCAAGATGAAAGTGCTCTATGAAGGCGGCGTCACCACCGCCGGTAATGCATCGGGCGTCAACGACGGTGCGGTCGCCATCCTCATGGGCAGCCTGCAGGCCGGTGAAAAAGCCGGGATCAAGCCGATTGCGCGCGTGATTGCCACAGCCGCCATGGGTGTCCCCCCGCGCATCATGGGCATAGGCCCGGTCGCCGCATCGAAGAAAGCGCTCGCGCGGGTGGGACTGACGATCAAGGATATGGACATCATCGAAATCAACGAAGCCTTCGCGACCCAGGTGCTGTCATGCCTGAAGGGGCTCGGCGTTGCATTCGACGACAAGCGCGTGAATCCGAACGGCGGCGCAATTGCCCTTGGGCACCCGCTCGGGGCGTCCGGCGCGCGTATTGCCCTGACGGCAGCGCGGCAGTTGCAGCGTACCGGTGGACGTTATGCGCTGGTCAGCCTGTGCATAGGCGGCGGGCAGGGCATGGCTGCGATTCTCGAACGCGTCTAAGCTGCATATTCGATATTCAGGCCGGTAGCGCAACCGCTGCCGGCCTTTTTCTTGGCGGAATGGAACCATCATGGCAGAAACTTCCAGCGTCACTCTGACCGGCGGCCGCTTCGACTGGCAGGATCCCCTGCTCATCGAGCAAGAGCTTACGGACGAAGAGCGGCTGATCCGCGATACTGCGCGTGCTTACGCGCAGGAGAAGCTAATGCCGCGCATATTGCTGGCGAACCGGAATGAGACTTTCGACGTCGAGATCATGCGCGAAATGGGCGCTCTCGGATTTTTGGGCGCAACGCTCGAAGGCTACGGCTGCGCCGGCATCGGCTACGTCGCATACGGGCTCATCATGCGTGAGCTCGAACGCGTCGATACCGCGTATCGGTCCGCATGCTCAGTACAAAGTGGTCTCGCGATGACGCCGATCTTTGCATACGGCAGTGAAGCGCAGCGCGAAAAGTACCTGCCGAAGATGGCGACCGGTGAATTGATCGGCTGTTTTGGCCTGACCGAACCGGATCACGGCTCGGATCCCGGCAGTATGACGACACGCGCGCGCAAGGTTGATGGCGGTTACGCGCTGAGCGGCACCAAGCTCTGGATTACGAATGCGCCGATCGCCGACATCCTGGTCGTGTGGGCGAAGGACGACGGCGGCGCGATCCGCGGATTCATCCTCGAACGCGGGATGAAAGGTCTCGAGACTCGCAAGATCCAGGGCAAATTCTCGGTGCGCGCTTCGCCCACCGGCGAGATCTCGATGGACCAGGTCTTCGTGCCGGAAGAAAACCTGCTGCCGAATGTGACAGGCCTTAAAGGCCCGTTCGGCTGCCTGAACAATGCGCGCTTCAGCATCTGCTGGGGCGCGCTAGGCGCGGCCGAATTCTGCTGGCACGCCGCGCGCCAGTATTCGCTTGATCGCAAGCAGTTCGGACGCCCGCTGGCGGCGAACCAGCTCATACAAAAAAAACTGGCCGACATGCAAAGCGATATCGCGATTGGATTGCTTGCCGTCCTGCACGTAAGCCGGCTGCGCGAGCAAGGCAGGGCGACGCCCGAGATGGTATCGTTGATGAAAAGGAATTCGACCGGCAAGGCGTTGGAGATCGCGCGGGTCGCGCGCGACATGCACGGCGGCAACGGGATCTCGGACGAATTTCACGTGATTCGGCATGTCATGAACATGGAAACCGTCAATACGCTCGAAGGCACCAGCGACATCCACGCGCTGGTGCTGGGGCGCGCGCAGACCGGCATCTCTGCATTTAATTAAAGCTCGTTGCAAGAGGAGGGCATGAATATTAAAACACGCGGGCTGGCGGCGGGACTGCTGTCGGTGTCATTCGTAGGTGCGGCCTCGGTTTACGCGCAGAGTTATCCGACGCGACCGATGCGCGTGATCGTGCCGTATGCGCCGGGCGGATCAACCGACGTTGTGATGCGCATCATCGCACCGCGCATGTCGGAGATCCTGGGCCAGCAGGTCATCGTAGAAAACCGGCCCGGCGGCTCATCCACGATAGGACTCGACATCGCCGCGAAGTCCCCGCCCGATGGTTATACGATGGGTGTCTCCAACCTCACGTTCGGCGCGAACCCGAGCCTGTTCAAGAAAATGCCGTTCGATTCAGAAAAGGACCTCGCTCCGGTCAGCCTTGTTTCCATTGTCACGCTGGTCTTGACGGTGCATCCCTCGGTGCCGGCGCGCACGGTAAAGGAATTGATCGCGCTCGCCCAAAGCAAGCCAGGCAGCCTCAATTATGGCTCGGCGGGCAATGTCAGCGCGAATCATCTGGCAACGGAGCGTTTCAATTACATGACCGGGACCAAGATGGTCCATATACCGTATAAGGGCGGCGGTCCCGCTGTCATCTCCATCGTCAGCGGCGAGACGGCGATTCTCATGGCCACTATACCGTCGTCTATCCAGCATTTTCAAAGCGGCCGGCTGCGCCCTCTCGGCGTTACTACACTAAAGCGCAATGCGGCGCTGCCGGACATCCCGAGCATCAACGAGGCGGGCGTGCCCGGCTACGAGTCCATCGAATGGAACGGTGTCATGGTGCCAACCGGTACGCCGCCGGCAATCATCGCGCGGCTGCATCAGGCGATCGTGAAATCGCTGGCAATACCGGAAGTCAAAGAGCGGATCCTCGGGCTTGGCGCTGATCCGGTGGGCAGCACGCCGGAGGAATTCGCTGCATTCATCAGAAAAGAAATCGCAACCTGGTCCAAGGTCATCAAGGAAGTCGGTATCACGATTGAATGAAGAGCGCCTAACACGAGGAACAAGCATGGCAGCAGGCAGCACCTGGATAGAGCATTTTCCCGGCAACATGAATTGGTCGAACGCGGCCCTTGTCACCAAGGGCATGGCGCCGTACGGCGCGGTCGCGCTCGGTGAAATCGATGAGATATGCGAGCGCCTCAAGCCGCGCCAGAACGAACCGGACGCATGGCGCGAGGAATGGTGCGCAATGGCGCGCCGGCTTGAGCAGGTGGCGGACAAAGCGGCAGCAGAAGGGCGCCAGCATACGGCGGGCAATTATTATTTGCGCGCCGGCATGTATTACTTCACCGGCGAACGGTTTATTTACCCCGGCCCTGTCAAACTCGAAGTCGGCAAAAAATCGCTGCAATGCCAGCGCGCGGGGCTGGAACGACGATACCCGAACATGGAGTTCGTCGAAGTGCCGTTCGAGAACACCACATTGCCGGCGATATTTCTGAAGGCGCCGGGAGTGACCGGACGCGTGCCAACCATCGTGGTTTTCAACGGGATGGACAACTGCAAGGAAATGAGCGTCCTGTTCAATGGCCTCGAATTCGCCGCGCGCGGCTGGCATACGCTGGCGATCGACGGCCCCGGGCAAGGCGAATCACTGCGTCTGCGCGGTCTTTATGCCCGCCACGACTACGAAGTCGCCGGCACTGCAGCCTATGACTATGTATCCAGGCGACCGGACGTCGACCCGAAGAAGGTCGCCGTCATGGGCTACAGCTTCGGCGGCTATTACGCGTCGCGTGTTGCTGCGTTCGAAAAACGCTACGCGGCAGGCGTCGCCTTCGCCGCGCTACATTGGGACCTGGCGGGCTGGCAAAGTGAGATAAAGCGCCGCCTGGAGGTCAACCCCAGGAACACCGCGCAGTCGGCCTTCCATTTCCGCTGGATCATGGGTCATATCGATGATGCCGATGCCGCCATTGAAAAAGCGAAGAAATTTTCGTTGGCAGGGGTCGCGGAGCAGATCACCTGTCCTTTCTTGATCGTGCACGGCGATGCGGACAAGGTGGTGCCGGTGGCGTCTGCTCATAAGCTCTTCGACGCCGTGGGATCTGAAAAGAAAGAACTGTGCATCCTGACGGCCGTGGATGGCGGGACCTATCATGCCCAAGCGGACAACCGGCAAGTAGGGGTCGATTACATCGCTGATTGGCTTGCAGCCACCCTTTGAGGCGGGCTGGAGCCGTTATATTTAATATTTAACATAATATACATTATACGAAGTATAAATCAGGTAGTCCACCGATTCTAATTCGACCTTAAAAAGTCCTAGCGCTGCGCGTGCTTCGCTATTAGTTCAACGATCTGCGGATGCTTTCGTTCCTGCGCAATCGAAGCCGCAGTTGCCCCCGCCGCGGTCTGCATACCCGCATCAGCGCCGCTCGCAAGCAACAGGGATACAACTGCCGCGTTCCCTTCACGCGCCGCCATCATCAATGGCGTATTGCCGTTCTCGGCCGTCGCATTGACCTGGGCGCCATACGATATCAATAGCCGCGCCACGTTCAAATGGCCGCCCGATGCCGCATACATTAACGGCGTCCAGCCCGGTTGATTGACCTCGGCGCCGCGCGTCAGCAGGCTGCGCGTCGCGTCCACATTGCCCTTGATGGCGGCCAGCATCAGCGCCGTTTCCCCGAATTGATTGCGGGCAGCGACGTTCGCCCGTGCATCGAGCAACAGTTTGGCGGCACCGGCGCTCCCTTCCTTGATCGCCAGCATGAGCAAAGTCGTGCCTTCCTGGTCACTGGTGTTCACGTCGACGCCGCGTTTGAGCAATCCGGCGACGATCTCGGTCTGGTTCTGTTTGACCGCAGCGATCATGTCTTCGTAAGCGCCGGCGGCCGCGAATGAACAGGCAAGGGTTAAAGTAAACCCTGAAACAATCCTGTTAATCAACATTAAGTTCATCGAGTAATTCCATTGAATAACTTGAAAAAATTATTTGTCGTATTACTGCAGACCTTGCCAAAATCAACCGCATGGAGCCGGGCGATCTCTTCGGCTACGTGTTTAACGTAAGCCGGCTGGTTCGTCCGTCCGCGGAAGGGTACCGGCGCGAGGTAGGGCGAATCGGTCTCCACCAGCATTTGCGTCAAAGGCACGTGAGTTGCGACTTCCTTGATGGCTTTTGCGTTCTTGAACGTCACTATTCCTGAAAACGAGATATAAAACCCCAGATCCATCGCACCTTTGGCGACTTCCATGGATTCGGTGAAGCAATGCATGACACCGCCCGCCCTGTCCGCGCCCTCTTCGCGCATGATGCGCAAAGTATCTTCCGCGGCCTCCCGCGTATGGATAATCAGCGGCTTCCCGCATTCACGAGCGGCCCGGATATGCGTGCGGAAACGTTCACGCTGCCATTCCAGGTCGCCCTTGAGCCGGAAGTAGTCCAGCCCGGTTTCGCCGATCGCGACTATTCTGGGATGGTCTGCCAGGGTCACAAGTTCCCCCACGGACACCGGGGCGACGGCCTCATAGTCCGGATGCACGCCGACGGACGCGTGGACCTGCGGGTAGGTTTCGGCGAGCTTGCGCACGCGCGGGAAGTCCTCCAGCGTCACCGACACGCACAGCGCGCGCTCGACCCGGTTTTCGCGCATCAATTCGAATACCGAATCGAGCTGACCCGCCAGTTCGGGGAAATCGATATGGCAATGCGAGTCAACGAGCATAACTGTCCGTCAGATCTTCACCGCGCAGCAACGCGACGTACGTAAATAATAGCTGTTCGATATAGAGACGTGCGTTAAGCGGATGATGCACGCTGCGCTGGAGCCGGACCATTGTCCGGTGGAAGCGCGCGATGTCGATGGCGCGCAGACGGGCCGCCATCTGCCCCAGCGGTTTTGCATAATCAGGGTTGTAGCGCACGCGACCGCTGGATTTCGCGCTTAACAGGTCATAGCTCCAGCGCTGCAGCCAGCCGAGCAGGCGTGGCAGCGGAAAATCCCGTAGGGTCTCCGCGAGCGAGAATGCATCCATGTCCGGCGCCGCGAGATTGGCCAGTAGGGATTTCCGCTGCGACCAATATTCGCTGTCGTTGAGTTCGCGTGCGGCAAGCGGCGCATTGCCCGTCTGCGCGAGGCTTAACGCGGGCTCGGCAACGCCCTGCTCGCGCAGCCATTTTTCCGCTATTGGTGCTGCCGGCGTAGGCAGCGCGATTTGCTGGCAGCGGCTGATGATAGTGGCGGGCAGATAGCTCGCGCGATGCGCCACCAGCAGGAAGCGTGTCGCCGGCGGCGGCTCCTCCAGGCTTTTCAGCAGCGCATTCGCCGCATTCACATTGAGCGTTTCTGCCGGGTAAAACACGATGGTTTTGCCGCCCGCCTGATGTCCGGTCAGATTGATGAAATCGTGCAGGCCGCGCACGTCGTCGACCGATATCTGCTGGCTGGGTTTACGATCGCCGGCCGCACTTTCAGCATCCGGACGCAGGATTTCCGGCACGAGCTCACGGTAATCGGGATGCGCGCCCGTTGCAAACCACCTGCAGCTCTGGCAAGTGCCGCATGCGGCGCCGCTACCATCGGGCGTGATGCAGGCAAGCGATTGCGCGAGCGAGCGCACAAATTCGCGTTTGCCTATGCCTTCCCTGCCATGGAACAGCAACGCATGGGGCAGCGCCGCCCGGCGCTGCAGGATTTCGTCCCACCGCGTCTGGAGCCACGGATAAACCGTTACGGGCACAGCGGCCCCAAGATCTCGACCAGCTTGTCGCGAATTTCTGCAATGCCCGCGCTCGCATCGATCACGCGCATGCGCGCTGGATTTTCCCGCGCGCGGCGCAGATAGCCTTCGCGCACGCGAGTAAAAAAATCATCCTGCTCCTGCTCAAAGCGGTCAGCGGTCTTGATGCTGCCGGCGCGCTGGCGCCCTACTGCCGGCGCGACATCGAACAGTATCGTCAGATCCGGCTGCAATCCACCCTGGACCCACTGCTCGAGTGTGCGCAGCCGGGCCCAATCGACGCCGCTGCCGCTGCCCTGATAGGCAAAAGTCGCGTCAGTAAAGCGGTCGCAAATCACCCAGTCTCCTGCGGCCAGTGCGGGGCCTATTACTTTATCGATGTGCTCGCGGCGGGCGGCAAACATCAGCAGCGCTTCGGTTTCGAGATTCCTCGCCTGCGTTTTATCGAGCAGAATTTCGCGCAGCTTTTCACCCAATGCAGTGCCGCCCGGCTCGCGTGTCACGACGACCTTGATGCCGCGCTGGCGGAAAAAATCCGCGAGCCAGCTCAACTGCGTGCTTTTGCCCGCGCCGTCGATGCCTTCGAGAGTGATGAATTTTTCGTGCATTGCATTCAGCGATTGGGGCGCCGCTGGTATTTTGTCACGGCGCGCTCGTGGTCGGCGAGATTGTTCGAAAAATGCGACGAGCCGTCGCCGCGCGCGACGAAATAAAGCGCTTTGCCGGGCAGTGGATTGAGCGTCGCGGTCATGGCGGCCAGGCCTGGCAGCGCAATAGGTGTCGGCGGCAGCCCCGTTCTCGTATAAGTGTTGTATGGACCGTCGGCGAGCAGATCCGCTTTGCGCAGATTACCGTCGAATTGCGCGCCCAGCCCGTAGATGACCGTGGGATCAGTCTGCAACTTCATGTGAATCTTGAGGCGATTTACGAAGACCGACGCGATCAGCGGTCTTTCGGCGGGTTGCCCGGTCTCCTTTTCCACGACCGATGCGAGTATGAGTGCTTGATAAGGCGATTCGAACGGCAGACCGCGCGCGCGCGCGCTCCAAAGCGCGTCCAGCCGCGCCTGCATGGCGCGGTAGGCGCGTTGCAACACCGCGATATCGCTGGCGCCACTCGGAAAAAAGTAAGTGTCGGGGAAGAACCATCCCTCGGGCGACGGCTGCGAAATGCCGACACGGGCGGCGACCTCCGCGTCCGTTGCGCCGTGCGTCTCATGCTTGAGCGCCGGGTGCGCATCTAGCGCCGCCCTTGTCTGCGCAACTGTCCAGCCTTCGACGAACGTAATCTGGTCCTGTCCGCGACTACGCGACGAAATCATGCCCAGCAGTTCGTACGGTGTCGTGGCGGCGCGGATTTCGTAATTGCCCGCCTGGACGCGGCTCGGGTCGCCGATCAGCCGCGCGAATATTTCGAATTGCCACGGCGATCCGAGCGCGCCGGCCGCCTGCATCTGGCGTGCTGCGCTGCGCAGGCTGCTGCCTTGATGCAGGCTGAATTGCAGCGGCGTCTGTGTTTGTGATTTTGTCCAACCGAAGACGCCGACCCACGCCGCGCACGCGACCACAATCAGTATGCCCAGCCATACGATTCGCTTGAAGAAGCGCTTAAGTGCCTTGAGCATCGCCGAGCAGTTGCTGAAGTCGGGTTGTAAGCGGACCTTTTGCCCAGGTCTTCCCGTCGATCGTCACAATGGGCCACAGGCCGATCACGCTGTTGACGACAAACAGCTCGTCGGCGGCCAGCAACTCATCGAGTGTAACGTCGGCGATATGCAACGGAATGTCGTGGGCTCGCGCGAGGTCAATTACGAGGTTGCGCATCACGCCGTCGACGCCGCAACGCGTCAACGCCGGAGTAAAGAGCGCATCGTGCCTTACGGCAAAGAGATTGCTCATGGTTCCGCAGACTACGTTCCCGCCGGTGTCGAGCATCAATCCCTCGGCGATCCGAGTGTCGCTCCATTCGGCGCGCGCGAGCACGTTTTCAAGGCGGTTCAAATGCTTGAGGCCCGCCAGCGCCGGCTGAGTGGAGAGCCTGAGCCGGCATAGCTGGACCTGCACGCCGCAGTCGTAGTACTGCGCAGGATAGGTTGGCGGCGCATTGCTGATGACCAAACGCGTCATCTCGTGCTTGTCCGGCATCGCATAGCCGCGTGCGGCCTCGCCGCGTGTCACGATGATCTTTACGATGCAGTCGGGTTCGGTCGTTGCCACGAATGCGATGTCGCGCTCCAAATCTTTCTGCGCGGGGCAAATTAGTTTCAACGCATGGCAATCGTCCGCGAGCTTGGCGTATTGACGCTGCCACAAAACGGGTTTCGCGCCACGCAGCGAAAAAGTGCGGAATACGCCGTCGCCGTAGGCGAGGCCGCGATCGCGGACGCTGATTGCATCGCTGACAATGCCGTTCACCAGATTCATCGGGGAGACCGCGCCGGCATTGGTACGCGCGTGAACGGCGGATTCAGACCGCGCGGAATACCAGGCTGCCGTTAGTGCCGCCGAAACCGAACGAGTTCGAAATGGCGATCTTGATACGCATCTTGCGCGCCTGGTTCGGGACGTAGTCGAGATCGCATTGCGGATCCTGATTGACGAGGTTGATCGTCGGCGGCGCGATCTGCTCGTGCAGCGCAAGCGCGGTAAATACTGCCTCGATGCCGCCGGCAGCGCCGAGCAAATGGCCGGTCATGGATTTCGTCGAGCTCACTGCAAGCTTTTTCGCGTGCTCGCCGAAACTGCGCTTGACCGCGATAGTTTCGGCAATGTCGCCCAACGGAGTCGACGTGCCGTGCGCGTTGACGTAATCGATCTCATCGGGATTGACGCTCGCATTGCGCATGGCGTTCTTCATGCAACGCGCGGCGCCCTCGCCATCTTCGCTGGGTGCCGTAATGTGATGGGCGTCGGCGCTCAAGCCGTAGCCCGCGAGCTCGCAGTAGATGCGTGCGCCGCGTTTTTTTGCATGTTCGTATTCTTCGAGCACCAGCACGCCGGAGCCTTCGCCGAGCACGAAGCCATCGCGGTCGACGTCCCACGGGCGGCTGGCAAGTTCGGGCGTATCATTGCGTGTCGAGAGCGCGCGCGCCGCGCAAAAACCGCCGACGCCAAGCGGGGAAACCGTCGACTCCGCACCGCCGGCGATCATCACGTCGGCATCGCCGTATTCGATAAAACGGCCGGCCTCGCCGATGCTGTGGTTGGCGGTCGTGCACGCGGTTACCACTGCGATGTTCGGGCCCTTGAGTCCGTACATGATCGATAGCTGGCCCGAAATCATGTTGATGATGGAACCTGGCACGAAGAATGGCGAAACTTTGCGCACGCCGCCAGCGAGCAGAGCGTCGTGCGTGGTTTCTATCAACGGCAGGCCGCCGATGCCGGAACCTATGCAGACCCCGATCTGCTCGAGGTTTTCCTGCTCGAGGTTCAGCCCCGAATCCTTGATCGCGTCGATGCCGGCAGCCAAACCGTAATGGATAAACGTGTCGAAACGGCGTGCTTCTTTGGGCGCAAGCCATTTTGCGACTTCAAATCCCTTCACTTCACCTGCGATCTGGGTGGGAAGCTTGGAGGCGTCGAAACGCGTGATGCGTGTGATTCCCGATCTGCCAGCGACGACATTGCCCCAGGCTGCGGGAATACCAATCCCGACCGGAGAAATGATGCCCAGACCGGTTACGACTACTCTGCGTCTTGCCAAAGGGATTCCGCGGCTTGCTGCTGCTGGAAATTACTTAACGTGTGCTTTTACGTAGTCGATTGCCTGCTGGACAGTCGTGATCTTTTCGGCGTCTTCGTCCGGTATTTCACACTCGAACTCTTCTTCGAGCGCCATCACCAGCTCCACCGTGTCCAGCGAATCCGCGCCGAGGTCGTTGACGAACGACGATTCGTTCTTCACGTCCGCTTCGTTCACGCCCAGTTGCTCGGCCACGATCTTCTTGACGCGTTGTTCTATGTTTTCCATCCGTTTCCCCTTCAGGAATCAATCCAGTTTTTTCCAAACGCTATTTTACCAAATCCCGCGCTCGCCATCTAATCAATCCAATCGCGCCCTATTCCATCAACATCCCGCCATTGACGTGCAAAGTCGCCCCGGTAATATAGCTTGCGGCCGGGCCGGCGAGAAATGCGACGGCGCCCGCGACGTCTTCCGCCGCGCCCAACCGCCCCAGCGGTATCTGCCCGACCAGCGCGGTGCGCTGAGCGTCGTCGAGTGCACGCGTCATGTCCGTGTCTATGAAGCCGGGCGCGACGCAGTTTACCGTAATATTGCGGCTGCCGATTTCGCGCGCGAGCGACTTGCTGAACCCTATCATGCCGGCTTTGGCCGCTGCGTAGTTGGTCTGGCCGGCGTTGCCCATGACACCGACAACCGACGTGATGTTGATAATGCGCCCGCGCCGCGCCTTCATCATCGAGCGGATCAACAGCTTCGACAATCGGTACACGGACTTGAGATTCGTCGACTGGATGTCGTCCCACTCTTCATCTTTCATGCGCAAAAGCAGGTTGTCACGCGTAATGCCGGCGTTATTGACGAGTATTGCGATGTCGCCAAACTGTTTTTGCACTGCCGTGGTGACGGCTTCGGCCTGGGTCGCATCGTTGACGTTGAGAGCGAAGCCGCTGCCTTTGACGGCGGCCGCTATGAGGTAATCGCTGATGGTTTGCGCCCCGGCATCGCTGGTGGCTGTTCCCGCAACTGTAGCGCCCTGCCTGCCGAGTTCGAGCGCGATCGCTTTGCCTATGCCGCGCGTGGCGCCGGTGACCAGCGCGACCTGACCGTTCAGCGCCGACGTTTCATTGGTCATCACGCTGCCTTTTGAAAGTTCTGCATGGTTTGCGCCAGGGACGCTGCGTCAGCGATTGCCAAGCCCTGCAACGTACCCTCGATGCGCTTGGTCATGCCCGCGAGCACCCTGCCGGGCCCGCATTCGGCGACGTGCGTGACGCCCTCCCGCGCGATGGACTTTATGACTTCCACCCAGCGCACGGGATTGCACGCCTGGCGCGCGAGCGCTTCCTTGATTGCCTGCGGGTCCGCGACAATTGCGACATCTACATTGTTGATGACGGGTATCAGCGGCGCGGCGAATGTCACGTCCAACAGATATTTTTCGAGACGCTGCGCGGCCGGCTTGAGCAAAGACGCATGGAACGGCGCGCTTACCGGCAGCATGACCGCGCGCTTGGCGCCTTTAGCCTTGGCGACATTGGCGGCGCGCTCGACCGCAGCTTTGTGACCGGCAATGACCACCTGGCTGGGCGCATTGAAATTGACCGCCTCGACCACTTCGCCCTGCGCGGCTTCAGCGCACGCGGCGCGCACGGCATCGTCATCCAGGCCGAGTATCGCCGCCATCGCGCCGGTACCCACTGGCACGGCATCCTGCATCGCTTGCGCGCGAAAACGCACCAACGGTAACGCGTCGCGCAATGTGATGACACCCGCCGTGACCAGCGCGGTGTATTCGCCAAGACTGTGGCCGGCGACGAGTGCCGGTGGTTCGCCGCCGGCGTCGCGCCACGCCCGATAGACTGCATAACCGGCCGTCAGCATCAAGGGCTGCGTGTTGACTGTGGAATTGAGTGCGTCGGCCGGGCCGCAGGCGACGAGCTGCCACAAGTCCTGATGCAGAACGTCCGCCGCTTCCGCGAACACATCGCGCACGGATTTGTTATCGGCAAAACTTTCCAGCATGCCGACCGACTGCGAACCCTGACCGGGAAAAACCATTGCCAGCTTCATCGCCGCTCCTGAGAGTGCCTAACCTGGTGAATCGCGCGATGCGCTGTCACGATCTTGGCTCAGAACGCGAAGCAAGACACTGGTCATTCTAAGTAAGTCGCTTGCGACAAAGTCATGAGCCAAAACTCGTGCCAGCCCGAAGGGTTGCAGCCAGAATCGGCGGCACACCGCAGCGTGGAACAGGGGCCCCGCTTGCGGGGATGTGAGCGTGGAGGTGTGCATGAGTCGCGTGGAATCGGTGCGCCGAATGTCGCGGTACGGGGTCGCATCCAAGCACAAATAGCTTGGAACCTGCTCCGCCCTCCACGCGACGCCGCGTTGCTCGTTCTTGGCAATAGAAATCTATTGCCTTCACCGGGCGTCTTGCCGCCACCAATTCTGGCTGCAACGCACGCGTGTTTCATCAGGTTAGGCACTCTAGATCTCAACCAATGCCGCGCCCCACGTGAAGCCGCCGCCGACGCCTTCCAGCAGCACTTTGTCGCCGCGTTTGATGCGGCCATCGCGGACTGCGACGTCGAGCGCCAGTGGCACCGACGCCGCGGACGTGTTCGCATGACGATCGACCGTGACGATGACTTTGTTGGCGGGGACGCCCAGCTTTTTCGCGGCGGCGTCCAGGATGCGCACGTTGGCCTGGTGCGGAATCAGCCAATCAATGTCTGCAGGCTTGAGTTCGCACAATGCAAGCGTTTCTCTGGCCACTTCGTCGAGCACGCGGACCGCCAGCTTGAAAACAGCCTGCCCGTCCATGCGCAGAAACGGATCGCCAATAGTCTTGCCGCCGCAGACCTGGCCGGGCGTGGACAGAATGCCTGATTGCGCGCCGTCGGCGTGCAATACGGTTGCGCGGATTCCGGGACTCTCGTCGGCCGCGAGGACGACCGCACCCGCGCCGTCGCCGAACAACACGCAGGTGGCGCGGTCGTTCCAATCCAGAATTCTCGAGAATACTTCGGCGCCGACGACCAGCGCGCGGCGATACATGCCGCTGCGTATGTATTTGTCGGCAATGTCGAGCGCGAAAACAAAGCCCGAGCAAACTGCCTGCACGTCAAAAGCGGGACAGCGTTTGGCGCCGAGTTTTGCTTGCAGCAGGCAGGCGGTGCTCGGAAAAATAAAATCCGGCGTAGACGTGGCTACGATGATCAGATCGAGATCGGCGGCGCCGATGCCGGCGGCGGCAAGTGCGTTGAGAGCCGCCTTGTGCGCGAGATCGCTCGAGGTCTGCTCCGGCGCGGCAAGATGGCGCTGGCGGATGCCGGTGCGCGTGCGTATCCATTCGTCCGACGTGTCGACGCGCTGCGCAAGGTCTGCGTTGGACACGACGTTTGCCGGCAGGTAGCTGCCGGTGCCAACGATACGGGAATACCTCACGCCGCGTTTTCCTGGATCGTCGACATACGTTCCGTTATTTTGGCCAGCACGCCGCTGCGCGCCTCGTCCGCGGCACGGCCGATGGCAATGCGGAACGAGACACGGTCCGCCGAGCCGTGGCTCTTGACGACGATGCCGCGCAAGCCGAGCAGCGTCGCGCCATTGTAATTGCGCGGATCGAAGCGCCGCTTGAACGCGTTAAGCACCGGCAGGGCCGCGAGACTTGCAGCGCGCGTCAGCAGGTTGCGATTGAATTCTTCACGCAGGTAGGTGCCCAGCATGCGCGCAATACCCTCCGAGGCCTTCAGGGCAACGTTGCCGACGAAACCATCGCATACGACGACATCGGTGGTGCCTTTGTAAATGTCGTCGCCTTCGATGTTGCCATAGAAATTGAGGCCGCTGGCTCGCAACAGTTCTGCCGCATGCTTGACGACCTCGCTGCCCTTGATTTCTTCTTCGCCGATGTTGAGCAGGCCGACGCTGGGCCGTTCCTTGTTCTCGACCGCGCTTACCAGCGTTGCGCCCATCACCCCGAACTGCAGCAGATGCTCGGCGGTGCAATCGACGTTGGCGCCGAGATCCAGCATGTAGATGCGCCCGTTGGCCGTGGGCAGTACCGAGCAGATTGCGGGACGTTCGATGTCAGGCAGTGTTTTCAGGACGAAGCGCGATGTCGCCATCAGCGCGCCGGTATTGCCGGCGCTGACGCAAGCATGGGCGGTCGCGTCCTTGACCAGGTTAATCGCGACGCGCATCGATGAGTCTTTCTTGCCGCGCAGGGCGCTGGCGGGCGCTTCGTCCATGCTGACGACTTCGCTCGCATGCTGCACGGCGATGCGCGCCGCGAGCACGCCCTTGCCGCGCCTGTCCTTGCGCAGCTCGGTGTCGACGTCGTTCTGCAGGCCCACCAGAATCACATTGACGTCATCGCAACGCTGCAGGAAATCAAGCGTGGCCGGAACTGTGACATGCGGGCCGTGGTCCCCCCCCATGCAGTCGACCGCGACCGTGACATCCATCAGGCGTCCTCGCTGGCGCGGGCCGTACATAGCGGCGCGCGCGCGTGTAGAGTGATCGGCACTACGCTGATCGGCACGAACTGCCGACCCTACTCGTCTTTGGTCTTGACGACTTTTTTGCCGCGGTAGTAGCCGGTCGGGCTGATGTGATGGCGCAGATGCACTTCGCCGGTCGTCGGCTCGACCGCCAGCGACGGGGTCTTCAGAAAATCGTGCGAGCGGTGCATGCCGCGTTTCGATGGTGACTTCTTGTTCTGTTGAACTGCCATTTTGATGCTCCTTTTTGTTCAATTCTTGCTGCGGTTCTGCGTTAATCTGGCAAGCGCGGCAAACGGCGACGCACTGCGTGTTCCAGCGGATTCCACCGCCGCGCTGCACTGACCTTCTGCGTGGCGCGGTGCCAGCGGAATTGCCAGCAAAATTTCATCTTCCACCAGCGACCCTATATCGGCGTGCGCGTCTGCCGGCACGCCGTCGAGATCGTCGATTTCCGCGGTCTCGCCACCGGCATCGCCGGTCAGCAGCAGCAGTTTCGATTGCACTGACAAGGGAAAAGCCAGGCTGCCCAGGCAGCGCTGACATTTGAGATTGATGCTCCCTGCGACTGTCAGTAATAACTGTAACCTTTGCTTCGAATCGCTCCCGCCGGTTAGTTCAAATTTCAATTCGCCCTGCATATCGAACAGACTGTCCGCAAGCCTGGAAAGAGCGCTTACCGGCACCTCGCCGCGCAACTGCTCGCTGCCGCGGGCAAATTCAAGACTATTAATGACAGCCCGTGCAGACATAAACCGCGCATGATAATATTTTCGCCCTCTTCTGTCAAAACAAAATAACAGAAAAACCATTAAACGCAGGGACTTACCTTCATCCTTGCGACGCGCTGCCCATGCCAACCTCCGCCTCCGCGCGCATCGTTCTTGCCTCCGGCTCGCCTTACCGCCGTGAATTGCTGGGGCGCTTGGGTCTTTCCTTCGATGTCGTATCACCGAACGTCGACGAAACGGCACATGCGGGCGAACATCCACGAAACCTCGCCTTGCGGCTGGCATCCGCCAAAGCGCGCGCCTTGCAGGTCGCCATGCCTGACGCTTTGATCATAGGCAGCGACCAGGTCGCGGTGTGCGGGGAAGCCAGGCTCGACAAGCCGGGTGATTTCGAAAATGCCGTGACCCAGCTCAAGCTCATGCGTGGCAGACCCGCGATTTTTTACACCGCCCTATGCTTGCTCAATTCACATAGCGGGCGAGAGCAGACTGTCGTGGTTCCGGTGACCGTACACATGCGCAGCTACTCCGACGCGCAAATAGATCGTTATGTGAGACTCGACAAGCCGTACGATTGCGCGGGTAGCGCGCGCATCGAGGGCCGCGGCATCACGCTCGTGGAGAAAAGCGAAGGCGACGATCCGAGCGCATTGATCGGCCTGCCCTTGATAGCGTTATGCGGGATGCTGCGCAATGAAGGAATCGATCTGCCATGAGCAGCGATAACCGGCGCACTGTATGACAAACGAGCGCGGCGTCCTGCACCTGATACCGGTGACGCTTGGCGAGACTGACCCGCACCTCATGTTGCCCGCTTCTGCGCTGCAGGCAGCGTGCAGTCTGGACTATTTCCTTGCCGAAAACGAGAAAAGTGCCCGTCAGTTTCTCAAGGGGATTGGACATCCGCAGCCGCTGCGTGATTTGCAAATCGAACGTTTCGATAAAGACAGCACGGCCGAGCGCGCAACGGAGTTGCTGCAGCCGCTGTTGACGGGACGCAGCGGCGGCGTGCTGTCGGAAGCCGGCAGCCCGGCGATCGCGGACCCGGGTGCATTGCTGGTTGCTGCCGCCCATCGTCTTGCTATCCGGGTGGCGCCGCATGTCGGGCCTTCGGCGATTCTGCTGGCCTTGATGGCCGCGGGGTTCAATGGCCAGCGGTTCACGTTTCATGGCTACCTGCCGGTGCCGCAGGACGCCTGCCGCAAAACTATCGTCGTTTGCGAGCGCGAGTCGCGCGCGCGGGACATGACGCAGGTGTTTATCGAAACGCCGTATCGCAATGACGCGCTATTGAATGCGATCACACAAACATGCGCGGAAGAAACGCAACTCTGCGTTGCCAGCGATCTCACGCTGGCTACCGAGTCGATACGCAGCGCGCGCGTCGCTGAATGGAGAAGCCAGCACGCCGAAGTCGGCCGCCGGCCGAGCGTTTTTCTGCTTTACGCCGGCAAATAGTTGCCTGGCGTCAGCGCAGTTGCGCGCCGCCTGCCGTCGTCACTCTGACCATCGATTCGGCCATTGCGGCGCCGAATTTGCGCGCGACACGCTCCGCGATATTCTCGTGGGGCGTGAAATCGACGATCTCCTCGGCTTTGATCACGTCGCGGGCTACGAAATCGACGCTGCCGAGCGCGTCGGCAAGCCCGAGCTCTATGCTGCGCGGGCCCGTCCATACCAGCCCGCTGAATAGTTCGGGGCTTTCTTTGAGGCGCTTGCCGCGCCCGGCGCGCACGACGGCGATAAACTGCTCGTGTATCTCGGCGAGCATTTTCTCCGCGAACGCCTTGTGCGCGGGATTGACCGGTGAAAACGGATCCAGAAACTTCTTGTTTTCGCCCGCCGTGATGGCGCGCCGCTCGACTCCCAGCTTTTCCATGGTGCCGGTGAAGCCGAAGCCGTCCATCACGACGCCGATCGAGCCGACGATGCTCGCCTTGTCGACGTAGATTTTGTCGGCCGCAGCGGCGACGTAATAGCCGCCCGATGCGCAAATGTCCTCGACCACCGCATATAAAGGAATGTTCGGGTACAGGCCGCGCAGGCGTTTAATTTCGTCATTGATGTAGCCCGCCTGCACCGGGCTGCCGCCGGGACTGTTGATGCGCAGCACGATACCTTGCGTGTTGCTGTCCTTGAACGCCGCCTGTAGGCCGGTCATCACATTGTCGGCGCTTGCCTGGGTGTCGGACGCAATGACGCCGCGCAATTCGACCATCGCCGTATGCTTGCCGGAGGATTTGTCGCCACCCTTCTTTAGCCAGCCCATCCCGAGAAACAGCACGATGAAGAGATACAGGATCACCAGCATCTTGAACGCTATGCCCCAGCGACGCGACGCGCGCTGCTCGGCAATGGCCGCCAGCGCTACTTTCTCAAGTACTTTGCGCTCCCAGCCTTCGCCGGCATTAAGCGGATCGATTTCAGCCATCGTGGTATTCGCTTTCTAACAGGTAAACATTGCCGTCGCGTTCTTCGACTTGCACTGCGGTGAGGCGCTGGCCTTTGCACGGGCCCATGATGCAATGACCGCTTTCCGGCTCATAAGTTGCGCCGTGCGTAGCGCAAATCAAGTATAACCCAGCTTTGTCAAAGAACTCCCCTTCCATCCAGTCGAGTTCGACCGGTATGTGCGCGCAACTGTTGAGGTAGGCGTAAACCCGGCTGTCATATCGGATCACGAACGCCCGCGCCTGCGCGCCCGGCCGTTGGACCTTGAACCGCACGCCAGGCCCACCGTCGATCAGCGCGCTGCCGGCGCAGATTACGCGTTGTTGCTGAGCCATTGCCATAAGTCCTGCGGCCTGTCGGCGCATGCGCGCGGCGCCAGAGCCATGAGTTGCTCGCGCGGATGCGCGCCGTAGGCCGCCGCGACGCTTTCGATGCCGGCGTTTATTGCCATCTGCAGATCGTGAGTCGTATCACCGACCATCAAGGTCCGCTCCGGTCGCACCGCGAGCATGCGCACCAGGTCGTGCAGCATCGCGGGTTGCGGCTTGCTCGCCGCTTCCTCACCGCATCGCGTCGCATGAAATGCAGTCGCGAGACCGGTTTTAGCCAGCGCGCGATCAAGCCCGCGACGGCTCTTGCCGGTGGCGATCGCGAGGTAGTGGCCGGCGTTTCTGAGTTCGAGCAACGCTTCGCGCGCGCCGGTGAATAGCGGCGTTGCGGCCTCGCGCAAACGAAAATGATGGCCATACCGCTCCACCACCTGCGGGTAAATCGCGGTATCCACGCCGGGCAGCACATGCGCCATTGCATCGTAGAGCCCGAGCCCGATGATGTGCCGCGCGCGTTCGTCCGGCGGCACCGGCAATTCGTTATCTGCGCACGCTGCCTGCAAGGACGCCACGATGACGGCGGTCGAGTCCATCAGCGTGCCGTCCCAGTCGAACACTATCAGGTCGTAGCATTTTTTCACGCGGTCAGTTCAACTCGTCGATAAATTTTTGCAGTTCGCCGGGCAGCGGCGCTTCAACCACCATCTTCGCTCCGCTCGCCGGATGCCTGAAGCCGAGGCTCGCCGCGTGCAGGAACATGCGCTTCAGGCCGGTGCGGGCGAGTTGCTTGTTGAATTCGAAGTCGCCGTACTTGTCATCCCCCGCAATTGGAAATCCGAGGTGCGCGAGATGCACGCGGATCTGATGGGTGCGTCCGGTTTTGAGTTCTGCGCGCAGCAGGCTGAAATCCTGCCAGGCCCGCTTCAGATCAAATACGGTGTGCGACTCCTGCCCGTCTTCCTTGACGGCGACCCGACGTTCTCCTGAAGCCAGAAGATATTTGTGCAGGTTGAGCCGCACGTCCTGTTTCTTGTTGCGCCAGACGCCTTTGACGAGTGCGAAGTAGAATTTTTTGAATTGCCCCTCGCGCAAGGCGGCATGCAGTGCAACCAGTGCACTACGCTTTTTAGCAATCAACAGGACGCCCGAGGTATCGCGGTCGAGCCGATGCACCAGCTCAAAAAAACGAGCGTGCGGGCGTTGGCCTCGAAGCTGCTCTATAACGCCGAAACTGATACCGCTCCCGCCGTGAACGGCCATGCCCGAAACCTTGTTGATCGCCACCAGGTGCTCGTCCTCGAACAGGATCGAGCGCTCGAGTTCTTCGCTGACCGCGGGCGGCGCGCGGTCAGGGCGTTCCGCCACCCGCACAGGCGGCAAACGCAGCTCGTCGCCGGTCTGCAGCCGGTAGGCGGGCTTGGCGCGGCCGCCATTGACGCGCACCTCGCCGCTGCGCAGGATGCGGTAGACATGACTCTTGGGCACTCCTTTCAGCAGCTTGACCAGATAGTTGTCAATGCGCTGGCCGCCTGCGTCCTCCCCGATTTGGTGCCGGGATACCGATTTTTTGCCCAAAGCCGTCATATTGCTTATACTATCCAGCGGTTAGCAGACTTTTGGACTATGCAGTCCGCAGCTGACGGCCGATTACCGCGGCAGTGCCGCAGGTAATGCCGGGCAGGTTGGCCCAGTGCCACGCGGTCGCTATCCGGGTACGGTGGAACACAGCGCGGGGGAGATTCCCGATGATGCGGAAAACCGGTCGCCAAAACGCTATGGTTAATGTCGCTCACCACTAAAAGTAGCGATGGTAGTCGAAATACGCGCTCACAGCACACGAAAAACTTTGTTGCGGCAGCGACTGCGGCCACGGTGCGATGCACCTCACGCCGGCTTCATCCGCTGCGCACTGACGAATTTTTAACGGCAAACAGCGAAAGTCATTTTTAAGTAGTCACCCAACTTCATGATTCCAATTCGTGACTGAATGATCGAGCAAGTGCGCCTGGCTTAACTGCCGGGCGCGGGTTTGCCCATCCCGTGACACTGAGCGCGGGAGAAGAAAAAATGAAACGCATGTTGTTTAACGCGACGCAGTCCGAAGAGCTGCGCGTAGCAATCGTAGATGGCCAGAAGCTGCTCGATCTGGACATTGAATCCGCAGGCAAAGAGCAGCGTAAAAGCAATATTTACAAAGGCGTCATCACGCGAGTCGAGCCCAGCCTCGAAGCGGCCTTTGTCGATTACGGCAGCGAACGCCACGGTTTTCTCCCCTTCAAGGAAGTTGCCCGCGCCTACTTCAAGCCCGGCATAGACGTTGCCCGCGCAGGAATCAAGGACGCGCTGCGCGAAGGCCAGGAACTCATCGTGCAAGTCGACAAGGACGAGCGCGGGACGAAAGGCGCTGCCCTCACCACGTTCATCAGCCTGGCCGGACGTTATCTGGTGCTGATGCCCAACAACCCGCGCGGCGGCGGCGTATCGCGCCGCGTTGAAGGGGAAGAACGCGCTGAGCTGCGCGAAACCATCGATCAGCTCGAAGTTCCCGCTGGCATGAGCGTCATCGCCCGCACTGCCGGCATCGGCCGCAACGCCGAGGAGCTCGGCTGGGATTTAAACTACCTCCTGCAACTGTGGCGCGAGATCGAGAACGCGTCCACCGGCCAGAACGGCGCCTTCCTCATTTATCAGGAATCGAGCCTCGTCATCCGCGCCATTCGCGACCACTTCTCGCAGGACATCGGCGAGATCCTGATCGACACCGAAGACATCTACGAGCAAGCCAAAGCCTTCATGGGCCACGTGATGCCCGCCAACGTTAATCGCGTGAAGCTCTATAAAGACGATGTGCCGCTATTTTCGCGTTTCCAGATCGAGCACCAGATCGAAACTGCGTTTTCGCGGCAGGTCTCGTTGCCTTCCGGCGGCGCCATTGTGATCGACCACACCGAAGCGCTGGTTTCAATCGACGTCAACTCGGCGCGCTCGACGCGTGGGGCCGACATCGAAGAGACCGCATTTCGCACCAATCTCGAAGCCTCCGACGAGCTTGCGCGCCAATTGCGCCTGCGTGACCTGGGCGGCCTGATCGTCATCGACTATATCGACATGGAAAGCGGCCGCAACCAGCGCGAAGTCGAAAACCGCCTGCGCGATGCATTGCACGTCGATCGTGCGCGCGTGCAGACCGGCAAGATTTCGCGCTTCGGCCTGCTCGAGTTGTCACGCCAGCGGCTGCGCCCTGCACTCGCCGAGGGCAGCCATATCCCCTGCCCGCGTTGCCATGGAACAGGCCATATCCGCGGTATCGAATCCACCGCGCTGCACATCCTGCGTATCCTGCAGGAGGAAGCGATGAAGGAAAACACCGGCGCCGTGCATGCACAAGTACCGGTTGACGTCGCGACATACCTGCTCAATGAGAAGCGCGCCGAGTTCCACTCGATCGAGCAGCGGCTCAAAGTCAACGTCGTGCTGATCCCGAACATTCACCTTGAGACGCCGAACTACACCATTACGCGCCTCAAGCACGAGGAATTGAATCAGGCCGACCTGCCGCCGCCGAGCTACGAGATGGTCGCAGTGCCCGAAAAAACGGATTCCGGCCTGCCCTCCGCGCAGACGGAGCCGGCCACCCCGCGGCCGGAAGCTGTCGTCAAAGGCATCACGCCCTCGCAGCCGGCGCCTATCGTCGATCACACGCCGAAGCCGGTCGAGATCGTTGCCGAAGCGGAGCCGTCGATCATCAGCAAGATTTTTGGTTTCTTCAAGCGGCCGGCAGCCCAGGCCGTTGCAGCCAAGCCGGCGATGACGCGCGAGCGTCCTGAGCGGGGCGAGCGCGCAGAGCGCGGCGCGCGCCGCGGCCGGCCGAATGGTCCTCGTCGCGACCATAAACGGGATGAACCGCGTGGCGACCGCCAGGCGAACGCGCCGCGCGGCGAAGGTGCTGCCGATAACGGGCAACGTCAACAGCAACGCGGTCGCAATAACGAGTCGCGTCCTCCGCGTGAGCCGCGTCCGCCGCGTGATCCGCAGCAAGAGCAGCAACGTCGCGATCGTCAGCAGGCGCGTCCTCCGCGTCCCGAAACGAGCGATCAGCAATCGGCAGAACCTGGCGCAATTGCGAACCCGAACGCGAACCCAAGCGGAGAGCAACGCCCGCGCGCTGAAGGCGAAGGCCGCGGCCGGCGTCGCCGCGGCGGACGCGGCGGTCGTGATCGCGGGGAGCGGCAGGATGCGCAGAACAGGGGCGAATCCAGTCCGCAACAGTCAGTAACGTCGAACTACGCCGGTGACGACAGTGGAATTTCAACCTCTTCGGTTGAGCATGCCACGCAGGACTTTGCCGCACCACAACCGGTTGAAGCAACGCAGTTGCCGCAAGTTCCACACGTGCCGGTTCCAGCACCCGCTTACGAACCCTCGCCTGTGGTGCCGGTCCAGGAGCCTGTTGCTGAACGGCAAGAAGCAGCGGCGGAGCCGCATATGCAAGCCGAGCGCGAGGTGGAACGCGTTATTGAGCATGTTTCCGCTGCACCGCCGGCTATCCCCGCGGCCGTGATCCAGGCGACCGCAAAACCTGTAGTGCTGCCGGCTGACCTGATGCTGGTGGAAACCGACGCCGAGAAATTGCGCGCAGCGGCCAGCAAGGTGGAGCCGCCCGCGCCGCCGCGCCCTCCGCGCGTGCGTCCGCCGCTACCGCCTGTCGTTAACGAACCGTTGGCGCAAGTCGAGACAAGAAAGTAGCACTCATAAAAATGCCGGGACCCTCCCGGCATTTTTTTATTCGCGGCCCGGCGGCCTCAATCGCACGACGAGGCTTTCGCTAACCGCTTCTATCACATCGAGCACCTGTTTGAACCCGTCGGCACCGCCGTAGTACGGGTCGGGAACTTCGCGCCCCGCATATTCGCCATGAAAATCGCAAAACAGCGCGAGCTTATGCGCATGCTGATTGGGGCATGCCGCTTCGAGCAGCGAAAGATTGTGTCTATCCATCGCGATTACATGATCGAACCGCTCGAAATCCTGTAGTGCGACTTTGCGCCCGCGCAAATTGCTCATGTCGTAGCCGCGGCCTGCGGCGGTTTGTAGCGCGCGCTGATCCGGCGGTTCGCCGACGTGATAGCCATGCGTGCCGGCGGAATCGCATTCGATTACATTCTGGAGCCGGGCACGTGATATCGCTCGCCTGAACACGACTTCGGCGGTCGGCGAGCGGCAGATATTGCCCATACAGACAAACAGCACTTTTATTTTTCGATTGTTTTGCATAAGCCGGCCTGGAACCGTAGGCTCGCTCTACCGCAATGTTATCGAGGTGGAATTCTATTCTTTTCTCGCAGCTTCGAATGTGCAAACAAATACGCTTGAACTTTACATGCGGGCGGCCATCCAACCAACCATGTCTACACAACCACGCATGACGACACGTTTCCTTCCTTCGAGTCTGCTCGGTCGGTTATTGGCGGCGCTGATTGCCGCCGGTTTCATGGTGGTTGCGCTGTTTTTCGTTGCGTTTGCATTGATGGGAATAGCGATAGTCGCTGCTACTCTCGCGGGCAGACTCTGGTGGCTGCGCAGGCAGCTAAGGGCGCAACACGACAGGCATGTAATAGAAGGATCCTATTCGGTCGAACCGGCCGCGCGTGTCGGCCATGCCGATACTGCGCACAGCAAGGATCCGCCCGTACAGCGCAACTAAAGACCTGCGCCGCGCATCTATTTATCGGTCGGGCGCACCACGTAATCGACCTTGCCTGTTCCATATTTGCGCGCGAGCTGATCATCGGGCAGAAATTGTGCTTCGAGTTCTGCGATTTTGGAATAACCCATCAGGTCCGTAATTTCTTCCATGCCGTAGAGCAGGTCCGGCCGGTCGTGGAGCGTGCCATTTTCGACATGGTCGCGCATCAATTCCAGCGCCTTATGCATGCCCATTAGCGCGGCTGACGGCAGCATGCGCGCCATCGTCACGCGCGCAACGCCGATTTCAGCGAGGCGCCTGACCGGTATGAGCGGCGTCGTCGGGCGCGAGCGTATGCCGAAACCGATATTGACGCTGACTGGCGCCTCGACCGCATCGACAAACCGCCTGATCTGCTCCTCGGAATCAACGGCATCCGGAAACACCATATCGGCGCCCGCCTTGATGTAAAGGCGGGCCCGCTCGATTGCTTTGTCGAGGCCCTCCACCGCGATCGCGTCGGTCCGTGCGTTGATGATGAAGTCCGGATCTTTTTTGGCTTTGACGGCGGCCTCGATTTTTTTCGCCATCTCCTGCGCGCTGATGAGCTCCTTGCCCTGCATGTGGCCGCAGCGTTTCGGGCTGACCTGGTCCTCGATATTCATACCGGCCACGCCGGCTTCCTCGAAATACTCGACGGCGTGAAACACCGTGACGGGATTGCCGTACCCGGTCTCCGCGTCGGCCATCAACGGAATCGACAGGTTGCGTGCGATGTGGCGGCAGGCATCGACGTTTTCCATCAGGGTGAGAATTCCGATATCCGGCTGGCTGAGGCGTGCGTTCGAAAATCCGCTGCCGCCGGTGGCCGCCGCCTTGAAGCCCATCTTCTCGACCATGCGCGCACTGAGGCCGTCATAGACGCCAGGCGAAACGACGATGCCCTGTTTAAGCAGGGCGCGCATGACGGCAGCTTTGGTTTGCATGATGATTTCCTTTGTCAGTTTGACGGCCGGACGTTCGCGCGTTTGATTACAGCCGTCCACACCTCAATTTCGTTGCGCAGGAACTGGCGCAACTCGTCCGGGGTATTTCCGATCGGGTCCGCGCCCTGCGCCAGCAATTGCTCAGTCACGGCCGGCGAACGCAGCGCTTGCGTTGCTGCAGCGTGCAGGGTGTCGACTATGGATGGGGCGGTACGTGCGGGCGCAAGCAACGCATACCAGGAGCTTGCGCGAAAACCCGGCAGAGACGCAGCCTCGGCGACCGTCGGCACGTCAGGGACAGCACGGGATCTAGCTGCGCTGGTCACCGCCAGAGCGCGCAACTGGCCCGAGCGCACATGCGGCAGCGCAGGCAGCGTGCTGGTGCAGAGCATCTGGATTTGTGCGCCGAGCAGATCAATCAATGCCTGGCTGGCGCCTTTGTACGGCACATGCGTCATGCTGATGCCGGTCTTGAGGCTTAACAGTTCAACTGCGAGGTGGCCGCTCGTGCCCTGCCCCGACGATCCGTAAATTACGCGTTGCGGTTTTGATTTTGCGAGCTCGATCAATTCGCGCAAACTGGCGATGGGCAGCGAGGCGGGAACGACGACTATCAACGGCGTATCGACCGCCAGGGTGACCGGCGCGAAATCGTTGACCGGATCGAACGGCAGCTTTCCTAGCAGCCCGGGATTCGTCGCATGCGCGGTCGCGACCAGCACCAGCGTGTAACCATCGGGATTCGCATGCGCGGCCAGATCGGTGCCAAGTACAGTGCCCGCGCCCGGACGCGTATCGATGACGAATTGCGTATTCAAGCGCCTGCCCATCGCGTTGCCCAGCAAGCGCGCGATGATATCGGCGGCGCCGCCTGCTGAAAAAGGCACAATCAGGCGGATCGGACGTAACGGGAATGCGTCCGCAGCAAGTGGGCAGGAAAATACGCCGAGCAAAGCAACTCCCGCGCTCCACGCTTGCCATCTGTCGACGATACGCATCAGCGTCGACGTTTATTCAGTAAGCTCAATCTCTTTCGTTACCGAGCGCGTATAGGCGGATACCGGCAGGAACACCGAGTGCGATCCGGGGCCGCCGGCTACGACGATAGTCAGATCTTCCGGTTTCTCCGATATCGGCAGTATGGTGTCGGCAACGATCTCGCCGAGTTCGGCCTTGCGTGCAGTAGCCATGCGATCGAACTCACTGCCTTTATGGCGCCCCGCGCGCATCTTGGAGGCTTCCCACAGGCGGCGCTTGACCTCGGCCTTGTCCCAACCCTCGCGATTAAAAAGATTAGCGTGCTGCGGCGACAGGATGATGAAAGGTGCGCCAGCGTGAATGTAATCACTGCTCGCCGGGTATTGCATGGTGTCACCTATCATGGCGATCACCTCTTCGCCTTTGCGCGCGGTCATGTTCATGCTCCAGGTGCCGAGCACGCCGCCTACCGTCACGGTATTCGCGTCTTTGGCAAAGCCACGCTCGACATGCAAAGGCTCCCATGGGCTCGCTTCTTCATTCTCGGCGCAGCAGAAGCTGTATTTTCCCGGCTGCCCCTGTGTTGCCTTGTCCATTTCGCCCGGCAATGCGCCACCGATGTTTTGCAATATCAGGCGCAACGCGCGGCCCAGCGTGGCGTTCGCCCACGCGCCCTGGCCGAGACAGCCGGCCCCGCCATTGACTTCGAGCCAGCGCGCAATCGGGCCGTTGACGATCAGCCAGATTGCGGCGGGGTTCGTAGTGGCCTGCATTGCCTGCAGATGAAACTTCGGCGTCGCGACGGCCTCGGCGGCGGCGATCAACACCGGCAGATATTCGGGAAAGCAACCGGCCATCACGGCCTGGATTGCGATGTATTCGACAGTCGCCGCGCCCATGCCTGGAGCGATGGTCGCGACAACTTCGTGCGGTGCGCGCTTGGTATGACGCAGCATGCGTTCGACGGCCTCTTGAGTCGGTGCAACGATAGGCAGCCCGTCACCCCAGCGCCATTTCATGTAGAGCTTGTTCAGTTCGCTCAAGTCTTCGGGCGCTTCCATCAACTTGGCGCGCGCGATAACAGGCGGCGCTGCAGTCGCTGCAGTCGACTTGCCGGAGGCGGACTCGCACAGCAGGCGCGCGATATCGGCAGCGCAACTCGCCGCGATACTCCTGACTTCTTCGCGCGAGCGAGTGCCGAACGGGTGCGGAATGACGGCGATAGGCAGATCAGGCGAGCCCAGGGCTCTCTGTTGCGCGCGGCCGAGCCCGATGAAACTTTGTGAGCAGACGGTCAGCGACGCCTTATCGCGCTTCGCCACTTCTACACTGTCGTGGATACTCCACGACGTGCAAGACCCTCAATCACCGGAGCCGGTGATGACGGCATCGACCTGCGCAACGAGTTCGTTCATCACCGCTTCGGGCGCGCCCATCGACGCGCTTTTCTTGCGGCGCTTGACGACGCTTTTCACGCCGTGCTGCTCGACCAGGATCTGCGCCAGGTCGTCGACCAGCAGGCTGAAATTGGGTTTTGAATTGTCGATGAAGCCGATGGTCTTGCCGGCGAGGCTGTCCAGCGCCTGGCGCGATTCGCGCTGCTGCGTAAGACAAGGCGCGACGGGTTCATACACGAGCAAGCTGCCTGACATGGGTACTCCTCAATCATTCTGCGGGCGGGAAATTCAACTCGAACTTAATCGAAAACTTGCCTCTGCGCAACAAGCCATGCATAGTCGCGGCCTTATCGAGAGGAGGCGCATGAAGTGGAAATCGAATAAAGTTGGACGCGCGCTGACACTTGTGCTGACGCTGACAAGTGTTGTCACAATGCATGCGCAGGCCGCTGATTTTCCCGTTCACCCTGTCCGCATCGTAGTGCCTTCAACGCCGGGTGGCGCGCTCGATATTCTTGCGCGCATGCTGTCGCAAAAGCTGCCGCAAGCCTGGGGCCAGCCCCTGGTCATCGACAACCGCGCGGGTGCCGGCGGCATCATAGGTACAGAAATTGTCGCCAAATCCGATCCGGATGGACATACGCTGCTGGTGGTGGCACTGGGTTATGCCGCCAATCCTTTTCTCTACGAAAAACTGCCTTATCGCACCCCGCAGGATTTCGCGGCGATCACCGTACTTGCGTCACAGCCCAACGTGCTCGTGGTGCATCCGTCGATCGCTGCGACCTCGCTGCGCGAACTGATTGCACTGGCCAAGGCGAAAGCAGGCGGTCTCGCTTATGGCACTTCGGGCATCGGCACTAGCGGACATCTCGCGATGGAATTATTCAAACGCATGGCGGGCGTCGACATGATCTCGGTGCCGTACAAGGGCGCTGGCGCATCGAACGCCGCGCTGGTGGCGGGACAAGTGCAGGTGTTGTCAACCGCGCTCGGGGCCGCGCTGCCTTTCATAAAATCCGGCCGGCTGCGCGCAATCGCCGTCCTTGGCGCGAAACGCACCCAGGTCGCGCCGGAAATTCCGACTGCAGTGGAATCGGGAATGCCGGGATACATAGTGGATGGCTGGTTCGCGGCCCTGGCGCCGAGCAAAACTCCGGCGCGCGTGATTGACCGCCTGCAGACAGACTTTGCCGCCGTCTACAAGATGCCGGATGTCGCAGAGCGGCTTACATCCGGCGGATTTGAGGCGGGTAGCATGACGCCCCGCGAAACGACTGCGTTCATCGCCGCTGAAATGGCGAAATGGGGCAAACTCATCAAGGAAGCCGGCATCAAGGGCGAGTGAGCCCGTCCGTCTTTCGACGGCGGAGTTATTGTCGACCGGCCAACTCCTAAATTGAAGTGCTGCTTGTTCTTCGCATTTGTCAGCTTTGAACGTAAGCCTTCTCTTGCGCCTCGCCGAGTTCGATCGGATGGGCCATCGCCTCATGCAATCGCGCCGTATCGAGTTCGCCTTCCCAGCGGCTGACGACTATGGTTGCGACCCCGTTGCCTATCAGGTTGGTGAGCGCCCTGCACTCGCTCATGAACTTGTCGATGCCGACGATGATGGCCAGCGACTGAACCGGTATGTCGGGAATTATCGACAGGGTCGCGGCAAGCGTGACGAATCCGGCGCCGGTCACCCCGGAGGCGCCCTTTGACGTCAGCATCGCGACGAGCAGAATAGTCAGTTCCTGGGTAAGGGTCAGCGGAGTGTTGGTGGCTTGCGCCAGAAACAGTGTCGCGAGCGTCATGTAAATGTTTGTTCCGTCCAGATTGAAACTGTAACCGACGGGTATCACCAATCCGACGACGGAGCGCGACGCGCCCAGCCGTTCCATCTTCTGAATCATGTGGGGCAGTACCGTCTCCGATGAACTGGTGCCAAGGACGATCAGCAACTCGTCCTTGATGTAAGCAATAAACCGGAAAATGGAGAATCCGGAAAAACGGGCGATTGAACCGAGGACCAGGACCACGAATATCAGACTCGTGCCGTAAAAAGTCAGTATCAATGCAAGCAGGTTCACCAGCGAATGGATGCCGTAAGCCCCTATCGTAAATGCCATTGCGCCAAACGCACCGATCGGAGCCAGTCGGACAACCATGCCGATTATGCGGAACATCGCCTTGCCGACATCGTCAATCGCGCCAGTGACCCGCTTGCCGACGTCGCCCATGCGAGCGAGCGCAAAGCCGGTGAGGATAGAAACCAGCAAAACCTGCAGCAGATCGCCTTTGGCGATAGCGTCGACGAATGTGTTTGGAATAATTGCCAGCAAGTGGGCAACGAAACCCTCTTCCCTGGCCCGCGCGACATAACCCACTACCGCCTTCGGGTCGAGCGTTGTCGCGTCAATATTGAATCCGCTGCCGGGGTGCACCAATTCGCCCACGAGAAGACCGATGGCGAGAGCAACAGTCGATACCACCTCAAAGTAGACCAGCGCTTTGAGGCCGACGCGGCCCACCTTGGTCAAATCGCTCATTGAAGCGATCCCGTGCACAACGGTGCAGAAAATGACCGGCGCGATCATCATCTTGATGAGCTGAATGAATCCGTCGCCAAGCGGTTTGAGCGCCGTGCCCGTCGTCGGAAACAAGAACCCGACCGCAATGCCGACTGCAATGGCGAGCAATACCTGAACGTACAGAATGCCGTACCACCGGCGGTTCGTGCTCATCTTATCCCCCGTTTCTTTGTTTACCGACGCTTCGGCACGTCACAATTTTTATTCGGCAAGCCCGTTCTCGACCCGTTTTTCGCCGGTTCCAGGCACGCGCGTGGTCGTCCCCTTGCGAGTCCGCTATTTCGGGGTGAACTCATAAGTTCTGCCTTCTGAATCGGCGCCCTTGAAAGGAAATTGTATATCCCGCGGATCGTAATGAAGGGTGATTTGCTGGCCGCCGCGGCCTATCCAGGTCAACCCGTCGGTAGTCACTTCAACCGGGACTTCACGCGCGTTGTTGGCATCGCTGATATCAGATTTGACCCACAACTTTTCGCCGCGCATCTCGAACCTCCAAAGCGAAGTGCCATTGCTTCGATCGACGTGCCAGAGGGGCGCGGCCAGTATCGCGCTGCGCACTACATCGGCGTTTATCGCGGCGCCCTGCCCCCACGCCATCGAGCTGGCGTTCACGAAAATCAACACCATCACCAAGCTTAGTTTGCGCATCGTGTCGCCAATGCGGGTGCCAGTGGTCATGACTGTCTCGCGCCAGCGGGGCGTGGGTGCATCCTGCAAGTTTAGCGCGGAGCAAAGAAGCTTGTGGCCAGCCTCGTTATTCGCGACGATAGGGAAATGAACGAGCCCGCTCCGCTCGCGATCGGGTGCGGACATTTGCGCAAAAAGGAAAGCGGGAATTTCTACAGCGACAGCGACAGGGGTGGCCGCGACGCGCTACGCCAGAATCACTGCCAAACACTGGATCACGAACCAAATGGCGAGCAGTCCCACCGCGAGAACGAGCAGATTTCTGTTTGCATGGGTGCCATTTCCGGCGGGCGATGGCGATTCCTCCACGAGACGGGGGGCTTTCCACAGGTACAAAAAGATCAGGAGAGCGCCGACCGTTGTGAGAAAAAGGCCTACAGCATTTACTATCCAGGCAGTCATGATTTCTCCTTTCTAAGGAGGAGCGTTTTCAGGCGGTGCCGATTGGACTCATCGCCTTTCGACAAAGAGTAAATTAGGCAGGTAAATAATGCAATCCTTTCACCACGGCTGGCCAACATCCCCCGTGTTTGCGCCAGATTCCAGGTAGAAGTCGAGAAAATTTGCACCGGGCCAATTACAGTCAATCGGCGCGCAGGCCGGCAGATCTGACCACCTTCGCCCATTTGATGAACTCGGAATTGATGTAAGCGGCAAACTCCTGCGGCGTGTTGTCGATGGGCTCCGCTCCGAACGAATACAGACGTTCGCGTGTTTCCGGCGTGCGCAATATGCGCGCGACCTCCGTATTCAGGCGCGCGACGATTTCAGCGTGTGTGCCCGCGGGCGCAAGCAGGCCGGACCAGGAATTGACTTCGAACCCGGGCACACCCGCTTCTATCATCGTCGGCACCTCAGGGGCGCCCGGCCAGCGCTTGACGGTCGTAACAGCCAGCGCGCGCAGGCGGCCGGACTGCACCGCCTGCAGCGTACCCGCCATCGCCGCGAAAAACATGGTGACCCGTCCGCCCATGAGATCCGTATGCGCCAGGCCGGTGCCGCGATACGGCACATGTACGATGTCGATACCTGCCAGCATTTTGAGCAGTTCGCCTGCCAGGTGGCTCGCAGTGCCGTTGCCTGCGGATGCATAGGTAATTGCGCCCGGCTTCGCTTCGGCGAGCGCAATCAGCTCTTTGACCGATTTGGCGGGGAGCGACGGATGCACCACCAGAATGTTGGCAGAAGAAACACACAGAATGACCGGCACGAAATCCTTCAGAGTATCGAACGGCAGCTTGCCGCCATAGAGACTTGGATTCACCGCGTGCGCGAAGACGCCGAGCAACAGGGTATGACCGTCCGCTGGCGCTTTCGCAACGAGATCGGCTGCGATATTCCCACCTGCGCCCGGGCGATTGTCGACGATGACCTGCTGTCCCCATGATTCTGTCAGGCCGCGCGCAACGGCGCGTGCGACGAAGTCAGAGTTACCGCCCGGCGGAAAACCGACAAATATGTGGATGGGCTTGGAGGGATACTGCGGCTGTGCCCAGGCTGCACATGGCGTTAGTGCCAAGGCTAACGGAAAAATGTGCGTGAGGATGTTGGCATTATTTAATTGTTGCCGGTTCAGCATGTCATAGCTTGTCGGGGTCAGTCGCCTAGCAGATTCATTATATCCACCATCATCCGGTCACCACGCGAGGTGACGTGATATAGCCCGCCGGCCAATTCGATTCTCAACGGTCTAGCCATATGCGCGTTCAGAATTCAAATGTCGGATTGCAAGACCTCGTATATTACCCAAGCCAGCACAAAACAGTGCCAGACTATTGGCGTTGCGCCGGCTGGGCTGCAGGACATCGGCAAGACTTAAGGCCAGTAGCGATACCAAGCCTGTGGGTCAGATAGATGCTTGCAGCCCAATTCTCGTTCATCAAAGCCGAACGGTAGCTTAGGCCGGAATTTTTAGAGCCTGCATACGAGGAAGGTCAGAACGATGAACGAAGCCGCGTGCACAGTCGGAATTGATGTCGCCAAGCTGAAGTTGGATGTCGCCTTGTTGAATCAGGGCAAGTTGAAGAGCAAGGTCTTTGGTAACACCGCCGAGGGTTTCCGCGAGTTGAATGCATGGCTGGTGTCAAAGGGAGCGCAACCCGCGAGCAGTCACCTATGCCTTGAGGCGACCGGTCCCTACAGCGAAACGGTAGCGATATTCCTGAGCGATGCAGGATGGGCAGTCAGTGTAGTAAACCCGGCGCGCGTCAAGGGGTTCGCTCAAAGCGAGTTGGCCCGCAACAAGACAGACCGGGCGGATGCTGCATTGCTGGCGCGATTTTGTGCCGCCATGCGTCCCGATCTGTGGACCCCGCCGGCACCCGAGTGGCGGGAGCTGCGCGCCTGGGTCGACAGGCTTCAAGCCTTGAAGGACATGCACCAGCAGGAGTTAAACCGGATTGAAGCCTACCGGGCCAGCGGTCAGGCCGCTTTGATCAACGCGGTGCAACAACATATCGACTGGTTGACCGAGCAAATCAGGCAAGTGCAAAACGACATCAATGATCACATCGATCGCCATCCCGATCTAAAGCACGACGCACGGTTGCTGCAAAGCATTCCCGGATTGGGAGAAACCTCCGTCGCCAAAATATTGGCATATGCAGGAGATGTGAGGCGCTTTGCCAATGCCAAGGCGCTGGCGGCGTTTATCGGTGTAACGCCGAGGCAGCGACTATCGGGCACGTCGGTCAAGGGGCGTACCATGATGAGCCGCACGGGGCATGCGAGCTTGCGTAAAGCGCTCTACATGCCGGGGATGGTCGCCCGGCGGCATAACCCCGCATTGAAAGCCTTCGGCGACCGCTTGGCTGCTAACGGCCTCGTGCCCAAAGCCGTTATCGGCGCGTGCATGCGCAAACTCGCGCATTTGATTTACGGCGTGATTAACTCCGGGAGGCCATTTGATCTCAAAATCGCAATGCCAGCGCTTGACCTTCAAGACGGTATCTGTAAATTTTTTCCCTCGCTCCGGTATCGCATTTTTTCTTGAAATACTCCCATGCCTCGCGAGCGTAGGCTTCCCGCTTTTGCACCTCGACCAACTCTTGCGTCGGGGCATATCCAAATACGACAACAACAAATAGCGTCCCGATGACCTTGCTCCACCAACGCTTGATCTTCCATAACACGAGCGCTAACGCAGCCGCGGCCAGCAACCAATATAGGAAACTTATCCCGCCTAGTACGCTTGCAATGCCGGTCAATTCAAGCATGGACGTTCTTCCCGTAAGATTCGAAGGGCGCTTTTACTACTGGTGTTGGTTCGCGTGGCGTGCGAACAAAGGGGTCAGGCTTGGCTAATTGCATAATGCCCTGCCGGTCGATTATTCTCGCCACATGTCTCGCAAACCCCGCTTGCACGTGCCCGGCGGCCTCTGCCACGTGACCCTCCGCGGTTACGCCCGTCGGGACATCTCCTTAATGCCGGGGACCACGCCAGATTCTGAACTTATCGAGGACGGCGTGCGTCGCTTCGGCTACCGCGTTCATGCCTTCTGTTTGATGACGAATCACTTGCACCTTGCACTGCAAACAGGCGAGCAATCTCTGTCTGTCGGCATGCAGAACCTCGCCTTTCGCTACACCCGTTACGTCAACGCGCGACTCAAATAAGCAGGCCACCTCTTCGAAGGGCGCTTCAAGGCTTACCTTGTCGATCAGGACCGTTATGGCTTGGCCTTGATACGCTACATTCACCTCAACCCGGTGCGCGCCCGCATGGTCAAGCACGCTATGACCGGCACGAAGTCTTTCAGAGTGTCGAATCGCAGCTTTCTGGCATAGAGGCCTGAGCGAGCGCGGCAAATGCCGCGTTGCCAAGCAACAAGCTAAAATCGCTTTTTTTTGAACAATGACAATCTCGCTCCAGCAGCGGCGACACGGAGTTGGACTTTATCGTTCCCGCCAAGCCTCGTGCAGGTTCTTCTGAATGGGCGATAACAGGTATTGAAGCACTGTGCGGGTGCCGAGGCTGATTTCAGCGCTGACCTGCATGCCAGGAGTCAGCTTAAATCGCTGCCCTCTGCTTTCGAGCTCGGTCGTATTCAGAGACACCAGTGTGCGATAGGAAAGGGGCGCCTGCGCGGCCGCTTGTTTGTCCGTGGCCGTGACTTGCGCCGGATTGCTCGAATCGCCCGCCTTGTCGCTCGCATCGGCGCTCACGTAGCGCACCACGCCATCCAGCATGCCGTATTGCTGAAACGGATACGCCGATAGCTTGAGCTTCGCGTCCTGCCTGGGGACTATGAAGCCGGCATCGAGATTTGTTACCCATACCTCGGCCAGTAGTGGTTCATTGTGCGGCACTATCGTCGCCATCACTGTCCCGGGCGACACCACGGTGCCCGTTGTGTGCGTTGCCAGGTCCTTCACCATGCCGGCCTGCGGTGAACGAAGGTCGAGCAAACCATGCTTGTAGGTGTGCTTGGCGATATCCTGGTCAAGTTTGTTGTGTTGCGATCCGGCGTCGATGCGCTCGTTGTGAAGTTGCTGATGATAGTTCGAAGTAATTTGTGCGATACGTTTTTCGGACTGCGAGATCGCTGATTTGAGGCCCTGGACATTTTGGGATTGGGCCTGCAGCTCCTGCTCGGTCTCGATGCGGCTGCGTTTGCGATCGAGCGCCATCAGTTTGCCGGCGAACCCCTCCTTCGCCAGCTGGTCCCAGCCTTTCTCCTGCTCCTGGGAAATCGGCAACGTCTGTTTGAGCTTTGACTCGACCTCGATCGCACTTTTGAGATCGTGCTGCGCCTTGACTAGCGCCGCGCGCTCGGTGTCGAGCGCATCTTGGTAAGCCATGCGATGCGATCGGTACTGGCCGTCGACCTGGGCGAACAAAGCTGCGTCATCGCCGGATTTCTTCGTTAGTGGTGCCCCTCTCAGTTCAGCATCAATACGACGAAGTTGCAGTCCGCGAAGGTGAAAGTCGTTATCCAGCACTTTACGGTCGGATGTCGAAACACTGGTATCCATGCGCATCAACACCTGGCCGGCAGCCACTTCGTCGCCCTCTTTCACCAGTATTTCTTTGATAACGCCCGAGTCTGAAGGCTGCACGACCTTGAGAAACGTTTCGGGTACCAACTTGCCCTGCGCAACGGCCACGATGTCGAGCCGTCCGAAAGTCGCCCAGATCAACAGCACTGCAAATAATGCGAGCATGGTG
>JANYDM010000128.1 GCA_025363575.1 Betaproteobacteria bacterium
GGGATGGCGATGGCGCTCCGCGCCGGGCTCGCGCTGCGCGACATGGAGATGGTGCAGTTTCACCCGACCGGACTGCTTGCGGGCACCGGCACGCGCATGACCGGCACCGTGCTCGAAGAAGGCCTGCGCGGCGCGGGCGGCTATCTGCTCAACGGCGACAAGCAGCGCTTCATGGGCAACTACGATGCGAAGCTCGAGCGCGCCACGCGCGACATCGTGTCGCGCGGCATCTTCGCCGAAATGCGCGCGGGACGCACCACGCCCAACGGCGGCGTTTACATCAGCATGGGCCATCTCGGTGCCGACAATAACCGGAAAAATTTCAAGGGCATGGTCGAGCGTTGCGAAGACTGCGGCTTCGATCTGGCGGGCGATCTCGTAGAAGTGGTGCCGACGGCGCATTACATGATGGGCGGCGTCGTGTTCAGAGGCGATTGCGCAACCAGTCTGCAGGGGCTGTTCGTGGCGGGCGAGGACTCGGGCGGCGTGCATGGCGCGAATCGTTTGGGCGGCAACGGCGTCGCGAACTCGACGGTGTTCGGCGGAATTGCGGGCGACATATTGCCAGGATGGGTCAAGGCCGAAGGCGCATTTAACGCGCCCGATCAGGAGGCGCTGGACGCTGCGGTCGCGCGCTGCCGCGCGCCGCTCGAGAGGCCCGCCGGCGATCTCAACGCGGTGCGCGAAGCGCTCTACGACGTGATGTGGGACGACGTCGGCATCGTGCGTGACGCAGCGAGCATGCAGCGGGCAACCGGCGTGCTCGACGAACTTGACGCGCGGCTCGATGGCATCGGCGTGCATGGGGACAACCTCGCGTTCAACCTGACATGGCACGACTGGCTGAATCTCAAGAGCCAGATCCTGATCAGCAAGTCGATCAATTTCGCGGCAATGGCACGCGAGGATTCGCGTGGTGCGCATTACCGCAGCGATTTTCCCGACGTGCGCGATCTCGAGAACTCGCGCTACACGTGCGTGACGTGGAACGACGGCAAATTCAATGTCGAGACCAGACCGGTCGTATTCAGCCGCGTCAAGCCCGGCCAAACCCTGCTGGTTGAAGCCGCCGGTGCCTGAGCCGGCCGCTTTGCAGACGACGGAGGGCAGGCAGCTTGGATAAAAAATATCCGGTCGAGGAAGTGATGCGATGGGTCGGCGCTGCGCTGACACGTGCCGGCGCATCACGCGCGATGGCGGATGCGACGGCGCACGCGCTGGTCGGCGCAGAAATGGCGGGCCTCGGCGGGCACGGATTGTCGCGCGTGCAGCTCTATGCGCAGCACCTGAAAGAAGGTCGTGCGAACGGCACTGCCGAACCGCGCATCGTCCACGAGAAAGGCGCGGCGTGCCTGATCGACGCGCAGGGCGGACTCGCCTATCTGGCGATGGAGCTGGCGACGCGCGAGGCGTCGCGGCGCGCGCGCGAATTCGGCGTTGCGTTTTGCGGTGTCACGCACAGCCACCACTGTGGCGCGATGGACCATCACCTTGCGCCGCTCGCTGCCGCGGGATTGATCGGCATCGGCTTCACGAATTCTCCGGCCGCAATCAATGCCTGGGGCGGGAAGAAGCCGTTGTTCGGCACGAACCCGGTTGCTGCGGTATTTCCACGGAAAAACGCGGCGCCCCTCGTCATCGACCTGTCGCTGACGGAAGTCGCGCGCGGCAAGATCATGGTCGCGGCAAAAGAAGGCAAAGCGATCCCGCCGGGTTGGGCGCTCGACGCCGAAGGCAAGCCGACCACGGACGCGAAGGCCGCGTTGACTGGCAGCATGGCGGCCATTGGCGGCGTAAAGGGCGTATTGCTCGCGCTGATGGTTGAGCTCTTGTGCTGTGCGCTGACCGGCGCGCAATTCGGCTTCGAGAACGACAGTTTTTTCGAGCCGGGCCGCCCGGCGTCTATCGGGCACGCGTTGCTCGCGATCGATCCGGGCGCGCTGGCCGGCAGCGCTGCTTACGAAGAACGGATCGAGACGCTGATAGCGGCCATGCTCGCCGACGACACGGTGCGTCTGCCGGGCGAGCGCCGGCTCAAGCTGGCCGCCAAGGCGGGCGCCGAGGGCATCGCGGTGGCCGACGCGCTCATGCTGCAATTGCGTGAACTGGCGGCGTGAAGCGCGTTTCATTGTGTCGGGCACTCTGAGATAAACTATCGCAATGCCACCCAAACCCCCCATTTCCAGTGAGACGCCTGTGACTACGGCCCGTCCCGCCCGCCGCCGCATCAAATTCAGCGAGATCGCGCTCGGACAGCGATTTTACGATCCGATCAGCGACGAATATTTCATGAAGCAAAGCGAGACCACGGCTGCCATGGTCACGGGCATAGGCGACGGCACGGTGCCGGACGAATTCGAGCCGGGCGACGTCGTTGGCGTCGACCTGAACTGAAGTACGCGACCGTCGTACCAGCCGCTCGACAGCGACTGCTGCGCGCGGTTCGTGCCCGGTGACTTTTCCACGGCCTTACCCGGATCGGATTGCCGCGCGGATTCCCTGAACATCGATGATGCGCATGCCATCCGGTCCGCGCTCTATGCTCGCGACCAGCGCGTTGACCATCTGTTCGAGGGTTACGAGGCCTAAACGCGCAGCGGTTTCGCGCGTCGGCGGGAACCAATCCATCAGCGCATAAAAAGGGGCGAGCACCCACGGCCACCGGTGTCCGGGACCGAGCACGTACCACGGGCGCAATATGGTCGCGGCAATCCCGCTTGCGCGTATGTGCGCTTCGCCTGCTACGCGGGCGGCAACGTACGCGGCCATGACCGGTGCCGGTTGGGCAACGCTGACGTAGATGAAGTGGCGCACGCCTGCGGTGCGCGCCGCGGTCAACGCGGAATCAACGGAGGCGAGGTCGACGGAGCGGAAGCTTGCCGCTTTGGCCGGATTGGGATGCGGGGTGCCGATCAGATGGACGAGCGTGTCTGCCGGCGCGATGGCATCGGCGAAACTGGCGGGAACCAAAGCATCGCCAACGACGCGATCTGCACCCGCCGGAATGCGCTGCGCGCTTTCTTCTCTCGCGAGCGCGCTAACGCGGTGACCGCGGCGCACGAGGGCGGGGATGAGCGCGCGACCCATGTATCCCGTGCCACCCGTAATGAATATGCAACGCTGCGTCATGCGTGCTTCGCAGCAATGGCGATGTACCACTTCGGTTTGATGCGCCCGAAGCCGGTGCGCATGTGCCTTGGCAGGCTCTTCTTCGAATCCAGTACATACGATCGCCCTTCGTCGCGCACGAACACCGCCCGATGCCAGCACGGCCGGCCGCGATCCAGATGCCATTTTGTGGACAGTAGTGCCAGATCCGGCAGTGCATGCCAGGAGCGGAAAGGCATTTCAGCAGCGCGCGGCGCGAAGCCGAAGTGCCGCAGCAATTTGCGCACGTGGGCGGTGTGCGACCACAGCGTCGGGTCGGCTGCGAATATGCCGAGCGAGCCGGCAACCGACCTGGCGCGTGCGTAGGAAACCCCGGCAATTGCGGCGACGCTTGCAATGCCGCAACCGGTGCGTTCGCTGTGGACGACCGGCTTTACGCCTGCTATTTGCCGAACCATCCGCCCGTATCGCCGCCGGCCCAGCAGCTCGTCCGGCAGGAAGTGAACTGCGCGTTGCATAAATCCTTGAACAGAACGTCGCCGCTGATGTCTTTGCCGGCGTAACCCTTGGGTTCGAAGACCCTGCCGGCATATTCGCCGGGCATGCGAATCTGTCCCATCACGAAAATGCCGCCGCCCGTGCCGTAGATGCTGTGCGCCTCGACGCGCGAATAGCATGCGACGTAACCGCCCGGTATCCCCTTGAAGAGATTGCGCGTCGGCAGGATTTTTTTCTCAAAACCGGCGGCGGGATGATCGAGCACTGTGCTGCCATTGACGTACACGCCGAAATCTTCCGGCAGCATGGTTGGTGGCGCCTCGTTCGAGCAGGCGGCAATGGCGGCTAGCGTTGCCAGCACGCACAGCAAGCGGCGTTTGCCAACAGGCATCAAACTCACTCGCGCCTTATAATGCGCGACCGTCGAAGTGCTTGACGGGCACGGCGTTGAGGTCGATGTCCTGCAGGCAGCGGATATTGATGGCCGCCATTGCATTGCCTTTGGGATCGACCCCTTCCGCATACGGCTGAATGCCGCAGGTCTGGCAGAAATGGTGCTTGATGACATGCTTGTGGAACGTGTAAGTGCCTTCGGTCTTTTGCGACATGAGCCGCAGCTTGTCGCGCGGTATGAACCACAGCAGCGAGCCTTTGCGTGAGCATATGGAACAGTTGCAAGCCAGGGCGCCGGTGAGTTCGCCTTCCGTTTCGAACGCGATATTGCCGCAATGGCAGCTGCCTCTATAAAGCATTCCAGCCTCCTATCAACTCAATCCGAACATGCCCATCCAGTAATGGACCTTGCCATGGGCATCGACATCATATTTGCGCACGAATTCCAGCTTGCCATCAGTGCCCACGCGCAAAACGGACAAGGTTGGCGCTTCGGTGACGATCTTATCGCCCTGGCGCACATCCATGGGCAGGTTGCTGGCGACCACCATCATGCGCCCGCTCGGATCGATGGCGAACGTGCGCGAATGATAGGTGTGAGTCTGGGCGTGCTGGATCAGGTTTGGCTCGCCGGTTTTCTGGTCGATGGCGTAGACCGCGATGCTGTTGTCGCCGCCGCCATAGACCTGCTTGCCGGCAAATTCGACGGTCGCGTCGCTGCGGTTGATCAGGTAGACAACACGGCCGTTCGGATGCACGTGTATCGTGCCGGCGAGTTGCCGCGGCCTGACGTTGGCCGGATCGGCGAGCGTCTCGCGCGTGTACGCCGCCTCATGTTCGAGCGCATCGCCCTTCATGCGGTACATGTAGAGCTTGTCCTGCCGCTCGAGCGAAACGTAGACCCACGGCTGCGAAGGATGGAAATCCAGATGGCGCGGGCCGAAGCCGTAACCGCTGTTGGGCGACACCGCATCCAGGTTCGCCAGTACGCCGTCTTTGCCGATGCGAAATAACCGCAATGCGCCGGGATCTTCCGGTTTGCCTTTTTTCGCATCGTTGCCGCGATCGACCAGCATGACGGTGCCGGTCGACGGTGAAGCCATCACCTGATGCGGGTAAATGCCGAACGGTAGCCCGTCGGGCTGCTTGACTTCCTTGCCTATGCCGCCGTCGGCGTCGATGCGATGGACGGTAACAGCCGCGTGCGGCAGATTGTGCGCGTTCAGCAGGTACTGCGCGTCGGCAGTGAGGCACAGATGGACGGCGCGCGTCCATAGCGGAAGCGGGCTGCCGAGATGAGCAAGCTCGCCGCTGGCAGCATCTATCCTGAGCGCGCTCACATGATTGAAGTCGGATTTCATGCCGGCGCCGCGGTTGCTCGTCGTGACGTAGAGCGTGCGCCGGTCAGGATGCGGCCACGCATATTGAACCACCGCAGGGACATTGATGGTTTTTCGTTTCGTCAGCGTCAAGGCGTCGACATCGACGTCGTAGTGCGTGAGCTCTTCGCCGACGGCGCTGTAAAGAACGGTTTTTCCGGCCATGGTGATTATCCTTTCGCGGAATCGTTTTGTTCCCCGGCCGCGATCGCGACGCCGCTGCCGATCAGCCCGGCAATTTCGTGCGCGGAATATCCGGCTTCGGCGAGCACTTCGCGCGTATCGTTGCCCATCACCGGCGGCTGCCGGCGCACGCGCGTCTTGCGGCCGCCCATTTCGAGCGGCAGGCCCGGCAGCTTCGCGCGCTTGCCGGTCGGCAGCAGCACGTCGAGCATACGTCCTTCGTGGTTGAGCTGCTTGTCGTCGAACAAATCGCCGGGCCGGGCAAGCGGACCGAACGGAATCTTGAGTTGCTCGAGTTTCGCCACCAGCGACGCGAACGTTTCAGCGCCGAATTTCGCGGTCACGATGGGCATGATCTTCGCGCGTTGCTGCGCGCGCTGCGGATTGGTCTTGAGCGCGGGATCGGTGAGCAGTTCTTCGACGCCAAACCCGGTGCAAAACGCGCGCCAATGGTTGTCGCTCGTGAGGCCGATGAACACTGTCTTGCCGTCTGCGGTCTTGAATGGATCGTAAACCGCCCACGAGCTCGCTTTCTCGGGCATGGGCGGCGGCGCCTTGCCCGTCAATGCCTCCTGCCCCATATGCTGCGCGACGAGGAACGCCGTCGATTCGAACAGCGAGCTTTGCACGAGCTGGCCGCGTCCGGTGTGCTCGCGCTCGCGCAACGCCGCCATGATGCCGAGCGCGCCGAACATGCCGCCCATGATGTCCACGACCGAAGCGCCGGCGCGCAGCGGCATGCCGCTCGGGCCGGTCATATAGGCGAGGCCGCCCATGAACTGCACGATCTCGTCGAGTGCGGCGCGCTTTTCGTACGGGCCGCTCAAAAATCCTTTGAGGCCGCAGTAGATGAGGCGCGGATTTTTCTGCGCGAGCGTCTCATAGCCCAGCCCGAGCCGCTCCATCGTGCCATAGGCGAAATTTTCAATCAGCGCATCGGCGCCGGCGATGATCCTGAGAATGACTGCCTTGCCGGCGTCCGACTTGATATCGAGCGAAATGCTGCGCTTGTTGCGGTTGAACACCGGGAAAAGGGCGGAGCCGAAACCCACGTTGGCGCGCGTGCGGTCGCCTTCCGGCGGCTCGACCTTGATCACGTCGGCGCCGAGATCGGCCAGCACCATGCTGCAGGAAGGTCCCATCACGGTGTGGCCGAATTCGAGAATGCGCACTCCCGTCAGCGGCAACTGTTCCGCCGAGTCTGTACGAGCTGCCGATTTTGCTTGTTCCGACATGCTGCCTGCTCCTGTCTGCTGTTGCCTGTGATTATTCCGCCGTGATGCCGGATTGCTTCACGACTTTCGCCCATTTTGCGACTTCGCTTTTCAAGAACGCCGCGAACTGCTCAGGCGTGCCCGGCGTTATCTCGCCGCCCTCGGCGAGCAGGGCCTCCCTGACTTCGGGCCTGTCGAGCAGCAGGACAATTTCGCGATTGAGGCGGGCGATGATGTCCTTCGGCACTTTCGCCGGCGCCAGCATGCCATGCCACGAATCGACTTCAAACCCGGGCACGCCCGATTCGCTGACCGTCGGCACGTCCGGCATGAGCCGCGCGCGTTTGGCGCCGGTGGTCGCGATCGCCTTGATCTTGCCGTCCTTTACCGACTGCGCCGCCGATGCGAGCGAAGTGGCAAGATAGGTAACGCGGCCGCCGCGCAGATCGATCATCGCGGGCGAAGCACCTTTGTATGGCACATGCGTGATGGCGACACCGGCCGTCTGATTAAAAAGCTCGCCGGTGATATGACCCGAGCTGCCGATGCCGGCCGACGCGAAGGTGAGCGTGCCCGGTTTGGTTTTTGCCGCGGCGATGAGTTCCTTGATCGACATGATGGGCGAACCCGCATTGACTACCATCACCTGCGGCGCTTTCATGAGCAGTGTGATCGGCGAGAAATCGCGCACGGGGTCGTAGCTGTTCTTCACGCGCATGGCCGGGCCGATCGCGAGATTGTTGGTCTGCCCCAGCCATATCGTATAGCCGTCCGGCGGCGCTTTCGCGGCGAGATCGGCGCCGAGCGCGCCGCCCGCGCCCGGCCGGTTGTCGATGACGACCTGCTGGCGCAGCGCATCCGCGAGCCGCGGACCAATGATGCGGGCATAGATATCCGTGCTGCCGCCCGGCAGAAACGGCACGAGAAATCGGATCGGCCGTGAAGGATAAGCTTGCGCGAACGCAGCGCCTGCACTGAGTTGCGGCAAGCCGATCAGGCACACTGCCGTCAAAGTGTAACGCCGGAAATTGTTCACCAGACTCTCCTCGCTTGGAACGCAGAGTGTACAATCTGTGCGCAAATTAATCTGGAGAATTGCATGCCCGCCCCGTTATTTCATCTTGCATTTCCGGTCGACAACCTGGCGGAAACCCGCGTCTTTTATTGCAACGTGCTCGGCTGCAGCGAAGGGCGCTCCGACAAGGACTGGGTGGATTTCAATTTCTACGGCCATCAGATCGTGGCTTATCAAGTGCCCGGCGAAGCGCGCAAGCGCATCACGAGCCCCGTCGACGGCGATGAGGTGCCGGTGCGGCATTTCGGCCTGGTCCTGCCGATGCCGGAATGGGAGAAGATGCGCGACCGGCTGGTCGCCGCCGGCACCAGGTTCATCATTGAGCCGCAGCTGCGCTTTGCCGGCACCATCGGCGAGCAGGCGGCAATGTTTTTCACCGATCCGTCGGGCAATGCGATCGAGTTCAAGGCGTTCAAAGACCCGGGCAAACTATTCGCCAAATAGACTTCTTGGCTCGCCCGTCGCCAGCCCTTATCATGGGCGCCAGTCCAAACAAACCGATACGAGGAGGATCCATGCAGCGCCTGTTCAGAATTCTCGCAGTCATGGCCGGCGTTTTGTGCGCGGCCGCCTGCTACGCGCAAGGCAAGGTCAATATTTTCGTGGCGAGCGGCCCGACTTCGGGCGTTTATTACCCGCTGGGCGGCGGGCTCGCCGACGTGCTCACCAAGTTCGTACCCAATCTCAATGCCACCGCGGGCACCACCGACGGCTCGATGGCCAACCTGCTGTTGATGGGGCAGGGCAAGGCGGACGTCGTGTTCTCGATGGCGGACGCAAGTTGGGACGCGTACAAGGGCCAGGGCAAATTTCAGAAACCCGTCAACGTGCGCGCGCTGATGGTGCTTTACCCGAATCGCATGCACGTAGTAACGGTCGACGGCACGGGCATCACGAAGATGGCCGACTTGAAAGGCAAGCGGGTTTCCACGGGCGCTCCGAATAGCGCGACGCAGATCATGGCGTACCGCGTGCTCGAAGCATACGGGATCGATCCGGAAAAGGATTTCATCCGCGAACGTCTCGATCCGGGCAAATCGGCCGAAGCGATCAAGGACCGCAAGCTTGACGCATTTTTCTGGGTCGGCGGCATTCCGACGCCGGCCGTCACGGATCTCGGCGCGACGCCCGGCCTCAAACTGCGCCTGATCGACCACGCCGACGCGACTGACGCCATGGTCAAGAAGTATGGTCCGCTGTACGTGAAAGACGTGATCCCGGCGAAATCTTATCCGGGACAGGAGGCGCCGAACCAGATAGCGACGGTGTGGAACGTGCTGCTCGCGGACGAGAAAATGAGCGACCAGCTTGCCTACGATATCGTCAAGACGGTGTTCGACCACCGGGACGATCTCATTCGCGTGCATGCCGAAGCGAAAAATTTCGATTTGAAGTATCAGATTCCGGGCGCCGCCGTGGTCCCCTTTCATCCGGGCGCGAAAAAGTATTTTGCTGAAAAAGGCGTCAAGCTGAATTAAAGAAAAGGACGAAGGCGGCAGGATGAATAAGAGCACCTGGGCCTGAACCGTGAAGATTCATCCTTCATCCCCCGCCCCGCGTGGCCCCGGGCCATTCATCGCTGGATTCGGAAATCATGAGCGTTAAAAAAACGCCGCAGCACGTCGACGAACCGGTCGTCTCCGCCGCAGCCATCGCAAAGGCCGAGCAGTACATCGAGGAGGAAGAGGGCGCGATCAACAAGCTGCCCGGCGCCCTCGGCGTGATGGCCACCGCGCTCGCGGTAATCATGTCGCTGTTTCATCTGTATGCGGCGTACGGGATCATGCCGACGCACGTGTTGCGCGGCATTCACGTCGCGTTTGTGCTGTTCCTCGGCTTCCTGCTGTTCCCGATATCGAAGCGCTACCGCCACCGTATCTGCTGGTGGGACTGGGTCGCCGCGTTCATATCGCTCGTCATCGTGTGCAACATGCTGTTTGGCGGCGATGCGTTTCTCGAGCGCGCGATCGATCCTACGCTGTGGGACAAGATCCTCGGCAGCGCGCTGATCATTCTTGTGCTCGAGGCGGCGCGCCGCACTTCGGGCTGGATCATGCCGGCGATCTGCGTCGGCTTTCTCGTCTACGCCGTGGTCGGGCAGTATCTGCCGCCGCCATGGACGCATTACGGCATGGATCTGGGCCGCATCGTCGGCCATATGTACATGACGCTCGAAGGTATCTTCGGCGTCGCTATCGATGTGTCGTCGTCGCTGATCATTCTGTTCACGATCTACGGCGCATTCCTGCAGTATTCGGGCGCGGGCAAGTTCTTCATCGACTTCTCGTTCGCCGCGATGGGCGGCAAGCCGACGGGCGCGGGACGCACGATCGTGCTCGCGTCGTTCCTGCTCGGCGGGCCGTCGGGCAGCGGCGTGGCCACTACGGTGACGCTGGGTACGGTTGCCTACCCGATGCTGATGAAAGCGGGCTACGGCAAGGACGCCGCGGGCGGTCTGCTCGCCGCGGGCGGCCTGGGCGCGATTATCTCGCCGCCGGTGCTCGGCGCCGCCGCGTTCCTGATCGCGCAGTTTCTCAACATTTCGTACCTCGACGTGATATTGATGGCGACGATCCCGACGCTGCTGTATTACTTCGCGCTGTTCCTGATGGTCGAGATCGACGCGCGCAAGTTCGGCATGCCTAACGTGGTAATCGAGAAGCACGCGACGATCGGCATGCTGACGCGCAACTACTGGTTTCATTTCCTGTCGCTCGTCGCGATCATTTTTTTCATGGTGATCGGATTTTCGCCCGCCGTGTCTGTCTTCTGGGCGACGGTAGTCGCATTCGCGAGCAGCTTCCTGCACGTCGATTGCGCGCTGATCCCCTATGACGTGCTGCGCGGCAGGAAGCCGCTTGGCAGAGGACTGTGGAATTCCGGCCTGGTCAAGGCGCTCGAAGCGGGCTCGGTCGGCATGTTGAGCGTGGGCGCGACTTGCGCTGCCGCCGGCATTATCGTCGGCGTCGTGACCCTCACCGGCCTTGGCCTGAAATTCAGTTCGATCGTATTGCAGTACGCAGATTCGGGCACGCAACTCATCATGAGCGCGCTCGGCGCGGTCGGCTTCGAGCAGACGGCGAGCCTGCTGCACGACGTCAAACTGCTGCTGACCGCGGTCATGACGTCGCTGATCGTGTGGATCGTAGGCCTCGCGGTGCCGGTGACCGCAAGTTACATTATTTGCGCGGTCATCGCGGCGCCGGCGCTGATGCAACTGGGTGTCGCCGACTACGCAGCCCACATGTTCATCTTCTACTACGCGGTGCTGTCGGAAGTTTCGCCGCCTACCGCGCTGTCGCCGTTCGCCGCAGCGGCGATCACCGGCGGCGACCCGTACAAGACGACATTGCAATCGTGGAAGTACACGATGCCTGCATTCCTCGTGCCATTCATGTTCGTGCTCGACCCCGCCGGCCTGGGGCTTTTGCTCATGGGTTCGTTCAAGAAACTCGCGGTGGCACCGTGGGGCGAGATCGCAGTCGTCAGCGTCACGGCAATGATAGGCATCGCCGCGCTCGCCGCCGGGGTGCAGGGCTGGTTGTTCAAGAAAACCACCGCCCCCGAGCGCTGGCTGCTGATCATCGCCGGGCTCGCGCTCGTTTATCCGAAAGCCCTGCTCGACTACATCGGCGTGGCGCTGATTGTCATCGTTATCGTCATGCAGAAATTGCGCAAAGGCGGTGCTCTTGCAGCCGCGTGAACGCCTGCACGATACGCAATTGCTCACCACCCGCGTCAAGATCGAGCGCGCGGCGCCCGGTGAATTGTTCGATGCCAGGCTCGCGACGCCCTTTGCGGTTCTCGGCATTCGCACCGCGGGCGAGCTTGTAACGCGCATCGAATATCTGCCGCGCGGCGCGGCGACGCTCGCGCCGACCAATAAACTTGCCGCCCGGGTCTGCCGCCAGATCGAAAAATATCTCGACGATCCGGGGTTTAAGTTCGACCTCGCGTTCGAATTCCGCGGCACTGCATTCCAGCAGCGTGTATGGAGAGTGATTCATGGCATACCCCGCGGGAAGACATTGACTTACATGGACGTCGCGAGAAAGCTCAAGAGCGCGCCGCGGCCCGTCGGCGGCGCGTGCGGCTCGAACCGGCTGCCGCTGCTGATCCCCTGTCATCGCGTAGTCGCGAGCGGCGGCATCGGCGGGTTTATGCATGCAAGCGGCGGCGAGCCGATACAAATCAAGCAATGGCTGCTGAAACACGAAAATGCCGGATGAAAACGGGCTCGATGAATTCTGTGATGCGCTGTGGCTCGAAGACGGGCTTTCGCGGAATACGCTCGCCAGTTACCGTCTTGACCTGACGCAGTTCGCAGGCTGGCTTGATACAGCGCGCAGCAAAGTTCTGCTCGCGGCCGACCATCGCGATCTGCTCGACTACCTCGCCCACCGCGTTGCCGGCAAATCCAAGGCGACGAGCACGAGTCGTCTGCTGTCCAGCCTCAAGCGTTTCTATCAGTACGCATTGCGCCAGGGCGCGATCAAAGCCGATCCCTCGCTCAACATAGATTCGCCGAAGCTGCCGCGCGGCCTGCCCAAAACACTCACCGAAGCGGATGTCGAAGCGCTGCTCGGCGCGCCGGATGTCGCCGACCCGCTCGGCCTGCGCGATCGCGCAATGCTGGAGACCTTGTATGCAAGCGGATTGCGCGTGTCCGAACTCGTAACGCTGCAGGTCGCGCAAGTCAGCCAGGACATGGGCGTCGTGCGCGTCGTCGGCAAAGGCGCCAAGGAGCGGCTCGTGCCGCTCGGTGAGGAGGCGCTCAACTGGATCAAGCGTTATCTTCAGGAGGGGCGGCCGCACCTACTCGGCCAGCGCTCCGCGGACGCAATGTTTGTCACCACGCGCGGCGCCGCCATGACGCGCCAGTCGTTCTGGTATCTGCTGAAGCGGCATGCGGCGCAGGCCGGTCTCCACAAGCCGATGTCGCCGCATACGCTGCGCCACGCGTTCGCGACGCACTTATTGAATCACGGCGCCGATTTGCGTGTCGTGCAACTGCTGCTCGGGCATTCAGATATCTCGACGACACAGATTTACACGCACGTCGCGCGCGAAAGATTGAAGCAGCTGCACGCGAAGCATCATCCCCGCGGCTGAGCGGCCGGGATCAGAGCGCGGCGGACACCAGCAAGGAGCAACCGGAGATCAGCAGCAGCACGAGCACTGCAGTATCGAAGCGGCGGTCGTTGAGACGGTTATAGAGTTTTCGTCCGAGCCATGCGCCGACTACCGTGCCGGGCAACGCGACGAGAAACAGCCGGCCCAATTCCAGTGTCATCAGGCCGGCAATGCTTTGCGTAACGAAGGCGAAAATCAGGATGGCCAGGTTGTAGGCCTGCAGCACGCCGCGCCGCGCGTCCTTGCCCCAGCCTTTTAACCCGGTCCAGATCGTCGGGAAAGGTCCCGACAGTCCCGCCAGCCCGCCCAACACTCCGCCGCCCAGACCGATCACGCCGTCCGCGATGCGTCCGCCCCGCTTCACCTGAAAGCGTAGTTGGCCGATCAACAGGAAGCTGCAATAGATGACGAGCACGACGCCGACGCCCGCGCGGAAAGCGCTAGCCGGCACGCAAGGCAGTAATAGCGTGCCGAGTGGCACGCCGAGCAGGCCGCCGATAATGAAAGGGCGCGCTCGTTTGAAATCTATGGCATGCCAGATCGCCGGCAAAGTCTGGAATTGCCCGACCAGTGAGCAGACTACGACGAGCGGCCCCGCGAGCAGCGGTGTCGTCGCGGCAAGCCAGAAGGGCATGGCGGTTATGCCGGTGCCGAACCCGGTCAGGCCCGAGACCAATCCGCCGGCAAAGGCGCCGGCGAGAATCAGCAGCGGGATGTCCGGCATCGCCTAGCTGCGGGTGCCGCGCTCGATGATGACGCCTAGTTTTTTGACGTTCCTGAGCGGCGCGAGTTTCGCGATGCTGACCTTGATCCAAGGCGTTTTGAATTCGCGCATGATGGTGTCGGCGATCGCTTCGCCGGCTTTTTCGAGCAGCAGGAAATGCTCGTCTTTGAACAACTGCTCAATGCGGCCGACGACGCGGCTGTAATCGATGGTGTCGACTATCCGGCCGCTTTTCGTCGCGTGCTCGCCGCGCAGCCCGACTTCGAGATCGAGCTGGATGGTCTGCGGCACGGTTTTTTCCCAATCGTAAATGCCGATCAGCGTCTCGATTTTCAATTCGCTGACAAAGATGATGTCCATGGGCATTGAGTGATGGTGATGGGCAATGAGCGGCGGGAAAAAGCAAAAAGCTTCAGGCTCTGCGGTTTTTAGTAGAATCCACGCTTATTCTATTTGAATTCCCGCGATGACCCCAGTTCTTGTACTGATTGCGTATCTCATCGGCTCGATTTCGTTCGCGGTAGTCGTGAGCCGCGCAATGAAGCTGCCAGATCCGCGCAGCTACGGCTCGAAAAATCCGGGCGCGACCAACGTGCTGCGCACCGGCAGAAAACTCGCCGCGGCACTCACGCTGTTCGGTGACGCCGCCAAAGGCTGGCTGGCGGTTTTTCTGACCGACCATATTTATTCCACCGAAGTGCCGGCGACGTACAAGATGTCGGCAGTGGCCATCGCCGTGATCGTCGGGCATATGTACCCCGTCTTCCACCGTTTCAAGGGCGGCAAGGGCGTGGCAACCGCACTGGGCGTGTTGCTCGCATTGGATCCCTGGCTGGCAGCGGGCGCGCTGTCGACCTGGGTCATCATTGCAGCGTTCTTTCGCATGTCGTCGCTGGCCTCGATATTGGCTGCGGTTTCTGCGCCCGTGTTCTGCTTCATGCTGTACGGGATACATCCCTATACGCTGGCCGTCGGCATTATCGCGGTGCTGCTGGTCTGGCGCCACAGAACGAATATACGCAATATTGTTGCGGGCACTGAAGGCCGCCTCGGCGCGAAGAAAGCGCTGGCAGCCGGCGCGCAAGACAGTAATTAGGCTGGCGCGAGCGAGGCGAGGTCCCAGCGCGGCCGCACCGAGAAACGCTGAACAGCTTCAGGTGCGGCGGGCGACGCGTGCAGCAAACGCTGTGTTGCCGCGAAAGCGATCATTGCGCCGTTGTCGGTGCAGAACTCCGGCGCCGGGAAAAAAACGCTGCAGCCGGCACGTTCGCAATCGCGCGTCAGGCGAGCGCGCAGTTCGCGATTCGCGCCCACTCCGCCGGCCACCACGAGTTGACTGATGCCGCAGCGCTCGAGTGCCGCCAGCGATTTCGCCACCAGCACGTCGACGATCGCAGCCTGGAATTCGGCCGCGATGTCAGCGCGCGCTTTCTCGCTAAGCGCGGTTTTTTTGACCTGCAGGACGACGGCTGTTTTGAGCCCGCTGAAACTGAAGTCGAAATCTCCGCTGTGCAGCATGGGCCGCGGAAGCTTGACGCGGCCCGCCGTGCCCTGTGCGGCCAGTGCGGCGAGTGCAGGGCCGCCGGGATAGCCGAGCTCCAGCAGTTTGGCTGTTTTGTCGAATGCCTCGCCAGCGGCGTCGTCGAGCGTTTCGCCGAGCAGCTCATAGGCGCCGACGCCGGCGACGCGCATCAGCTGGCT
>JANYDM010000139.1 GCA_025363575.1 Betaproteobacteria bacterium
CGCCGGCGTTTTGCTGTGCGCCGCGCCGCTGCAGGCCCGCATCACCAAAATCGTCATCGATGAAAAAATTTCGCCGGCATTCTGCAAGGGCGCCGCGTGCGCTGCGTTCGGCAGCGCCGGGCAGTACGAGCAGGTTGCCGGCCGCGCGTTCGGCGAGCTCGATCCGGGCGATCCGCTCAATAAAATCATCCAGGATGTGAGCCTCGGCAGGGATGCGGACGGCAAGGTGCGCTATGTGGCGAGCTTCGTCATCACGAAGCCGGTCGACATGACGAAGGCCAGCGGCATGCTGTGGCACGACGTGCCCAATCGCGGCCGGCCGGTCACCCTCGCAACCATGGAGCGCGCGTTCGGCGACGTCGGACTCGCGAGCGCGTGGCAGGGCGACAACGCAAGCATGAGCGCCGAGCTCGGCACCGCAGTGCGCCCGACGATGAACGCGGGCGGCAATCACTGGCTGCAGGTGCCCGTCGCGAAGAACGCCGATGGTTCGCCGATTACCGGACAAGTCCTCGGCCGCATCATCAATCGCTCCGGCGCCAACGCGCAGCCGTTGATCGTGCAGACCAACCCGGTGCCGTATATGCCGGCGAGCATGGATACGTCGAAGGCAACGCTCGTCGCACGCGATCACGAATCAATGGAAGGCGTCGTCACCGGCGAAACGCCGATTGCGGCGGCCGACTGGAAATTCTGCGGCGGCGGCACGTTCGATGCCCCTGTCGCGCTGTCGAAACTGCCGGTGCAGATTTGCCTCAAAGGCGGCTTCAATGCGGCGAAGCTCTACCAGGTCGTTTACACCGCGCGGGATCCGTACATTCTCGGCATCGGTTTCGCCGCGTGGCGCGACGTCGCCTCGTTCTTCAAATACGCGGACAAGGACGATGCCGGCACGACAAATCCGCTCGCGGGCCGCATTACGAAGAGCATCACGCGCGGCCGCTCGCAGTCCGGCAACTACCTGCGCGGCTGGCTGCACCTCGGCTTCAATCAGGACGAAGCGAAACGCCAGGTGCACGATGGCATGTGGCCGATCATCGCGGGGCGCCGCATCGCGCTCAACATCCGCTGGGCACAGCCCGACGGCGTGATGGAGCTTTACCAGCCCGGCAGCGAGGGCCCGCAATGGTGGGTCGCGTATCCGGACGAAAAACGGTCGCTGCCGGCGCGCAGCATCCTCGACCGCTGCAACGCCACCAGGACCTGCCCGAAAATCATCGAGCATTTTGGCGCCGCCGAAATCTGGGGACTCAAGCTCGGTCCCGAATGGGTGGGCACGAATCCGCGCGAGGATATTCCGCTCCCCGACAACGTGCGCCGCTATTACGTCGGCAGCACCGCGCACGGCGGCGGCGTGGGCGGCTTCGACACCAGCCTGCCCGGCGTCGGCTTGCCGGTGAAGCCGGTCGAATGTCCGGGCAACAACTCCGGCGTCGGCGTGCTCGCCGCGAATCCGATGCCGCACGGCGAAATAGTCAACGCGCTGACGGTGCACTTTCGCGACTGGGTGATGCGCAATACGCCGCCGCCCGCAAGCCGCTATCCGACGCTGCGCGAGCACCAGCTCGTCGAAGCCAACAAGGCGGCAATGGGCTTCCCGACACTACCGGGCCTGCGCGCGACCGTGCCGGAACCGGGCTTCATCAATCCTGTGCTCGATTACGACTGGGGGTCCGCGTTCGATCCTAACGACGGCAGCGGGGTGCCGGGCAGCGCAACGCCGCGCGTCAAGCAGGTCATCAAAATGCTGGTGCCCAAAGTCGACGCCGACGGCAATGAAATCGGCGGCGTGCCGGTCGTGCTGCGCGAAGCGCCGCTCGGCACCTATATGGGATGGAATATCACCGCCGGCGGCGCGATGCCGTTCCACAAGGACAAGCTCTGCATGTACGCGGTCGGCATGCTTCCGTTCGCAAAAACGAAAGCCGAACGCGCCGCGAAAAACGATCCGCGGTTGTCGCTTGAAGAGCGCTACGGCGATCACGCGGGCTACGTTGCTGCCGTCAGAAAAGCCGCCGCCAGCGCCGCCGCGCAAAATTTCCTGTTGCAAAGTGATGCCGATGCCCTGATTGCGGCGGCCGAGGCCAGCAACGTGCTGAAGTAAGCAGCGTCACTTCTATCATCCTTAGGGGGAGCATCATGCAGCGCATGCTGAACCGGTTCGCCTTTGCCGCGGTATTCATGATTGGTGCAATCGCACCGCCGGCTTTCGGCCAGGCCACGCCGGCCGCGGCTCCGCACATCGGCGAAGGCGGACTGCCGCAATTCGCCAAGGACCCTGCGTGGCCCAAAGTACCGGCCAAATGGAAAATGGGGTTCGGTTCCGCCGTCGCGGTGGACCAGCGCGACCACGTGTGGATACTGAGCCGCCCGCACACCGTGCCGCCGGATCTAAGATCCGCAGCCGCGCCGCCCGTCATGGAGTTCGACAACGCAGGCAACTTCATCCAGGCGTGGGGCGGCGAGAGCGGCCCGGGTTATCAGTGGCCGTCGAACGAGCACGGCATCACCGTCGACGCCAAAGGCTTCGTGTGGATCGTCGGCAACGCGGACGGCAAGCGCAACAATCCGGCGAACCTGCCGAACGACAACCAGGTGCTCAAGTTCACGCGCGACGGCAAGTTCGTGATGGCCATCGGCAAGAGCGGCCAGACCGGCAGCAACAAGACCGAGGTATTGCGCGGCGCGACAGGTTTGCGCTATTACGCGCAAGCAAACGAGATATTCGTCAGCGACGGCTACGGCAACAGCCGCATCATGGTGTACGACGCGGACAGCGGAAAATTCAAGCGCATGTGGGGCGCATACGGCAACAAGCCGCTCGATGAAGAGGACCGTCCGCCGCGCGCCAAGCCCGGCACGGTGCCGTGGCCCGGTGTTGCGGAAGTGCTGCAGCAGTTCGGCTCGCCCGTGCACGACGTGCTGATTTCCGACGATGGCCTCGTGTACGTCTGCGATCGCGGCAACAAGCGCATCCAGGTGTTCACGCCTGACGGCAAATTCGTGGCGGAACAGTTTGTCGGGCTCGACAGCAAATATTACCTGCAGGCGAGAGGTGCCGCGTTCTCGCCGGACCAGCGATTCCTGTACGTCGGCGGCACGCCCGTCATCTACATCCTGAATAGAAAAACGCTCGAGGTGCTGGGCACATTCGACGTCGGCGAAGGCGCGCAGGACCATCCGCCGGGACACCAGATCACCGCGGATCGCCACGGCAATGTTTATGTCGTACAGGCGGAACTGACCGGCGCGGATGGCAAAAGCGGCGGCACGGGCGCCTACAAATGGATATTCAAAGGTTATTCGCCGGTGACAAAATGCTGCCAGGGTCCGGGCGTGCGTGCCAACTAGTCATTTTTCGATTACATCAACCGCTTAGTTCAGGAGAGTACGCTCATGAAGAAATTCCTCGCGCTCGCAACGTTAATGTCGACCGTTGCAGCTTCAGCGGCCACCGCCGACGGCTTTCCCAACCGCGTGCATTACATCAACCACGACAAAGTCACGGCGGCGTTCGTGAAAGGGGCGCGCGTCATCGAGGACGAGGGCCTGATAGTCATCGCCAATCGCGGCGTGCAGCGCGGCGCCGAGATACACGCCAAAACCAACCACGTTTTCATCATCGTCGATGGCGAAGCGGATTTCGTAACCGGCGGCAAGATAATCGATGGCAAGGAAATCTCGCCCGGACAGATACGCGGCACGGGCATCGAAGGCGGCACCGTGCATCGCCTGACCAAGGGCGACATCATTACCATCCCGGCAAAGACGCCGCACCAGTGGAAAGACACGTCGAAAACCGGGTCGGTCGGTTACTACGCGGTCAACATCGAG